>CAZBLF010000011.1:0-35017 GCA_964492935.1 uncultured Methanosarcinales archaeon | reverse complement strand
AGCATACGATATTTCAACTAAAAAACTGATCCAAGATTTGATTTGTGTAAAGAAAGAGAAAAATTGGTCAAAAATAGTTGTTAAAATGTTGAAGGGATTAAGGGATTTATTAGAACGGGAAATTAAAAAAGCTAAACCTATCCAAAAACCCAAGTCCGTAATCAAATATGTCAAGAGGGAATTAGAGAAATTGCATATTTATCATGAAACAGATGCTATTAGGATTACTGAAGAGAAAAAAGGACTTATTAAAGTCAATTATTTGAGCAAGAGATTTTCGCCTAACTATGATCCAAGAAAATTGAGTTATTATGGTATCTTTCAATCTTGGAGAGATACTCAATTTATTTTTACGTTAAATTTTAACAAAAATTTGTTTATATGGGATTATATCAATGTTGAAAAATCATTTCATGGAAAAGGAATAGGAACTAAATGCGCATTATTTGTAGAAAAATTAGCAAAACAAATAGGATTTAGTAGATTTAGTGTAGAGTACCCTAATAGAGCATATTGGATTAAAAAACTAAATTATAAAATCCCCTCGAAATATAGAATTGGTTCTGGAAAGTATCAATATACTCATGAAGGTTATAAGGAAGTTTAGAAGTTTGCCTCTACTCTTCTGTACTACCGATTTCTGACTGAATAGAAACCCCATCATGCGAACTTCCCAAACAATCACATGATTGTTTACTCAGAAATCCTTCAATAGAATAAGAATACGGATGGAGGGGTCCATTATTTACTCGTTAAACAATTAAGAAAGCAATCGACTTCTCTTTTTTATATAAACATTAAAGAAACCTTTTTATACATCCCCAGAGAAATTAATTTTGGGGTATTTCATGTCAGACGAAATTATAGAAGAAGAGATGGGCGAAACCATCTACGATGAAGCAGGCCGTAAGGATCTTGTCGAGAGTGACGAGATGAGCGCAGGAGAAGAAGCGTTCATGCAAGGTTACGAAGACGCTTCTGAAGAAGATGAAGAAGATCAGGACGAAAGTTCTGAAGACTAATATTCTTTTATTTTTTTATTTTTTTAATCAAGAACTATTTTCGAGCCTTACTTTTCAAATAATAGCGTCCGCCGACGATAGCAACAAATACCAGAATAATATAACCTACATTACTGTGTTCTTCCTCATGATCGTCCTCAGCATGCGAATTCTCCACATGCTCCTCTGCAGCAGCCTCAACATGCTCAGCATCAGCAACCTCCTCAGCAAAAGCAAAACTAGCAACAAGCAACAACATCAGTAACAACACCTTCTTCATAACCCACTTTTGACAAATTGAATATATAAATCTTGTGATGCCATACCTTTAAATAAAAATCAGTATCTCAAGGCACATGGAAAAAGCAGCACAAGCCAACCTTCCCACCGAGTACGGAGACTTCACCATTACCGTCTACAAGACAGGGGAAAAGGAACATGCCGTATTATCAAAAGAACCCTATCAAGACAATCCGCTAGTAAGAATTCATTCTCAATGTCTGACCGGAGACACCTTCCACTCAAAAAAATGCGACTGCCACGCCCAATTAGAAGCCTCATTAAAGCAGATCGGCAAGCAAGGCGGCATCATCATCTATCTCAACCAAGAAGGTCGTGGCATAGGGCTAGCAAACAAGATCAAAGCCTACGCCCTACAAGAGCAAGGCCGCGACACCGTCCAAGCAAATGAGGAATTAGGATTCAAACCCGACCAACGCTCATTTCAATGCGCAGCCGACGTCCTAAAGGAACTCAACATCACCAAAGTAAGACTCTTAACCAACAATCCCGATAAAATTAAATCCCTAGAAGCAGAAGGCATAGAAATAAGCGAGCGTGTCTCTTTAATTACAGATCCAACCGAACACTCGAAAGAATACATGCAAACCAAGAAAGACAAAATGGGTCATTTAATCTAACAACTGCTGCAACCGTTCTCTATTCTCATGACACCGCTCAGCATTATTGCAATCATACGAAATAACAAGCGACGATAACAAAATCAAAATCCGATACAATTTCTTACGATTAGAATATTCGGGACTTATCGAACCCACCGAACGATAACCATCCAAGAACACCTCCTCCATATCAGAAGAAGTAAACATCCACTCGCAAGATTTCACCAAATCCAATTCATGATGCCCCGCAATCGCCCATTCCACATCGATAATGCCAGTTATTCGACCTTCACCAACCAAAATATGCGATGCATGATAGTCCTTGTGTACCAAGCACGGTCGCACCTCAATTTCAAGCAAATCAGAAGATTCATCCAGCAACTCCATGATTCTTTCCTTAATCTCCTCATGCTCGGTAGAATGCGGCAACTTCGAAAGCTTATGTTCCGTATCAAACCGTACAAACGCTTCCCAATCGGAAAAAGAAGGTTCAATCGCATTTCCAATAATCCATCCAAACGAAGGCATGCGGAGAGAATGAATCTTAGCAAGCATCGCCCCAGCAGAAAACACTAATTTAGAATCAGTAACATCCAACTCCCTACCAGCAACATGCGACAAAATACTGTAGTCCTTACCCTTGGCCAGCACCTCTGGCACCGGCACCGTAGTTCTATCGCGAATCAACGTGTACAGATACTGTTCCTTCGCCGCCTTCCACCCCTCGCGACGATACGATCGATATACCACTAAGTTTGCAGGAGAACTCATCTCTACCTTGTACGTAGCGTTCATAATGCCCTTTTCATAGCGACTTACCTTAGTAACAGAAGACGTAGGGAAATGTTTTCTAACCGCCGCAACCACCGCTTCATCCATACCAAAGAAGACGCTAACTCAACTTATTAATGTTTGCCAAAGTTAACCTTTTAACTACAGTTCTAACTCTAAGGGTATGTCAAAAGAGCATTTGTTCATACTAGGAATGTCAGCAGGAGGAATAAAAAATCATCTTCCGGGTTTTTTGAAAGCCCTTGAGAAAAGTCCTTTGACAGAGAATGGAAATCTTACGGGAATCATTAGAGCCCACAGCACGGAACCCTACATGACCGATTTCACCACCGATTACTTGGCTGGGAAACATACAAAGCTTCAATTCAAACACTTATTCCCTGAAGACGCTGATATTGAAGACGATGTGAGTAACACTCAGGTATCGATTCAAGAAGGAGCGATAAACATCTGCCCGGCAAAATGGTATTCACACCTAGAACCCGACGCCCAAAACTTGAAACTAATGATAGAAGGAAGAATTAAGAGTAGTAATTTTCCGTTAGACGATTTTATAACATCTGCTATTAATCTAGATATCTTGCAGCAATATCAAGTGCACATAGCAGTCCTCAGCGGGGTGGGCAATTCAGGTAGTCAAGCAATTGTTAACGCAATGAGAATTGGGAGACACAATAATAGAAATCCCGCGGTCTACATCCTAGAGCCAGAGGGAGTTAATATTTCATTCATGCCAGAAGCATGTATCCAAGCCGCACAAGCACAAGGCTACAACCGCCAGATCGACTACCATAGACTAGATGCAGAAAACATTGGCAGATATATAGCAAGAGCAGCATCTCAAGAAAGTAGTTAAAACGATGCATTTATAAACGCAATATGACCCCTCAAACCTACGTGAGAAGAAAAACGAGAGAACAACTAGTTTCTCACCGGCTCAAATGAAACTGAAGCCCTCGCAAAGACCAAAAAAGAGATACATCGTCTTTGAAATGAGTAAAATACAAGATAAACAATCAATAGAAAAGAGCTTGTGGAAGCTAGCAAAAGCTATGACACAAGACGATACCAAAATGAAAGTAATAAAAGTAGTAAACAACAAAGCAATGGTACGCATCACAAATAAACATGCAAAATCATTTATCGAAGCAATGAACGCTACAAGGGAATTTAAAACGTTAGGAACGTCCGGTATCTTAAGGGTTGCCGAAAAAAAGTTCCTAACTGCATAAAGGGGGAATAACAAAAATGGAACCAATGCCACACCAAGTAATGGGATATGATCGTGCAATCACGATGTTCAGCCCAGATGGAAGACTCTTACAAGTTGAGTACGCTAAAAAGACAGTCCGCCAAGGAAGTACCGCAATCGGTATTGTCTGCGCAGATGGATTACTTTTCGTAGCCGACAAACGCATTGTCGATTCACTCGTGGTGCCGGAATCAGTTGAAAAGATCTGGCAAATTGACGATCACATGGGCGCAACCGCATCCGGTATTTTATCGGATGCTAGAGTACTCATCGAACGTGCTCAATTAAAAGCACAGCAAAACAAAGTAACCTATGATTCTCCAATCGATGTTATTTCCGTAGTGAAAGACATCGCTAATCTTAAGCAAATCTGCACCCAATCCGGTGGCCTAAGACCGTTTGGAGTGAGTGTATTGGTTGGCGGCATCGATGATAAAACTCCAAGATTATTCGAAACCGATCCTACGGGAATCTATTTCGAGTATCGAGCTTCCGTTATTGGCGAGCAGGAAGTAGAAATCGAGGAAATTCTACACAAAGAATACAAACCCGAATTAACGATTGAAGAAGGCCTGCAGCTTTGTCTGAAAGCATTACAAAATGCCTTAGGAGAAAACTTCTCCGCAGAAAGAATCGACGCAGCCTACATCAAAACAAGCGAAAAGAAATTTAAGAAATTCGCTAAGGAATCCCTAATGAGAATCATCGGGGAAACTAAACCACTTAAAAAAAATAAGAAGAAATGAGGAAAAAATGACTGAAATTAAAGTAAAAAATAAAGATATTGTAGTCCCCGGCGATAAACTCGTTGAGGGAATGGACATTCTTCCCGGCTATGGAACATACCGAGAAGCACAAGCTATTTACGCAGAGCGTATTGGCGTAGTAAAAGTTGATGGACGAACCGTAAAATTAATCCCCCTTTCCGGAGCCTACGTGCCCCAGAGAGATGACTTAATCATTGCAAAAGTCTTCAACATCACCATGAATGGATGGAATGTAGAAACCAATTCTGCATACCCAGCAATGCTTTCGTTGCGAGACGGAAGCTCAGACTACATCCAGCGTGGAGCAGATTTAAGTAAGTACCACAGCATCGGAGATTACATTCTGTGCGGCGTAACCAACGTTACCAGCCAGATGCTTATCGATGTTACGATGAAAGGCCCCGGTCTTATGAAACTCACCGGTGGACGCGTCATCAAAGTAGATTCCAACAAAGTGCCACGTATCATTGGCAAACAGGGAAGCATGGTAGGCCTGATCAAGGAAAAAACAGGTTGTAAAATCTCAGTAGGTCAAAACGGCTTAGTCTGGATTTCCGGCAAACCCGACATGGAATTACTAGCACAAAACACAATTAAAAAAATCGAAGCTGAAGCCCATATTGCAGGATTAACGGAAGCTATTGGGAAATTCCTCGATGAACAAGTAAAGGTGAAAGCATGAGTTACAAAGAACGAGCTGATGGTCGAAAGTTTGAAGACTGTAGACCGATGGAAGCAAAAGTAGGAGTCATTAAGCGAGCAGACGGCTCAGCATATTTCAAGTTTGGAAATACCTGGGCATATGCAGCCGTGTATGGGCCTCGAACCTTATACCCGCGCTTTATGCAGAACCCTCAGAAAGGGATTCTACGGTGCCACTATAACATGATGCCCTTCTCAAGTGTAGGAGATCGTGTAAGGCCAGGCGGCAGTAGAAGAAGCAAAGAAATCTCTATGGTAACAGCTAAGTCGCTCTTACCTGCGTTAGATTTATCTGAATATCCGAATTCAGTAGTCGATGTATTCATCGAACTACCGGAAACCGAAGCAGGCAGCAGATGCGCAGGCATTAATGCAGCTGCTATGGCATTAGCCGATGCAGGATTGAAAGTAAAAGACATCGTGGCAGCCGTTTCAGTTGGCCGAGTAGACGACAAATTAGTTGTCGATCTCGACTACACCGAAGAAAGCTACCCCGGAGGACATGTTGCAGACATCCCAATAGCAATGGTTCCGGCAACCGGAAAACTAACGCTATTGCAGATGGATGGAATCATTCCAAAGGAAGACCTCGTAAAGGTTGTAGAACTTGGAAAAAAGGCATGTGTCGAGATTAGCAAAATCCAAAAAGATGCACTACGTCTAAAATATGCAGGAAGTGAAAAAAATGAGTGAAAGTCAAAAAGCACATATCATCAGTCTGTTAGATGCAGGAACCCGATTAGATGGGCGCAAACTAACTGAATATAGAAAAGACATCAGTATTGAACGAGGGTTCACCAAAACCGCAGAAGGTTCTGCACGTGTAAAAATTGGCGAAACCGAAGTATTAGTAGGTGTAAAGCTGGAAGTCGGCAGACCCTACCCCGATTCACCCGATCAAGGGTCAATCATGATCAATACCGAACTCTTGCCACTGTCCAGTCCAAAATTCGAAACCGGACCGCCTGGTATTCAGGCAATCGAAATGGCTCGAGTCATCGATCGTGGAATTCGTGAATCTCATAGCATAGATTTCAAGAAACTCTGCATCGAAGAAGGCGAATCATGTTGGATCGTTATTATCGACGTCTGCACCCTAAATGATGCAGGAAATCTGTTTGATGCAGCATCACTTGGTGCCCTTGCAGCAGTTCAGGACGCAGTCTTCCCTAAAGTAGTAGATGGAAAACCCGTCTACAAGGAAAAGACAGATGAGCATGTACCGCTAGATCATACACCCGTTCTCGTCAACGTCTGCAAGATTGGAAAACACCTTGTTGTAGATCCTCTACCTGAGGAAGAAGAGGTAGTCGATTCTCGTATAGCAGTAGTCTCCATGGAAGATGGAAATCTATGTGCACTCCAGAAAGGTGGAGACGAGCCTATCAGTTCAGAATATCTTGATAAGATGCTTGATCTAGGATTAGAAAAAGCCAAGGAATTACGAGCAGTCCTTGATAAATAGGTGATACGATGGCAGAAGAAAAAGAAAAGCTAACCAAGTACGAAATCGCAAGGATCATCGGAGCTCGCGCTCTTCAGATCTCTTCTGGTGCACCCTTCCTCATCAAATTGGAAGAGAAAGATCTCAAGGAGTTGAAGTACAACCCCGTCGAGATTGCCAAGAAGGAATTCGAAGCAGGTGTAGTGCCTATCAGCGTAACCCGCCCCCTTCCTGTTGTGGAAGGCTATGGAGCGCCCGAAAAAAGCACAAAAGCACCCGTAAAAGCAGAAGAGTAACCATGAAGGAAATCACTCCTGCTAAGATTACGCGCTACCTAGATATTACAAAGCGTGCCCTAGCTAAAGTAAAGATTATTTCTGCAGCAAAAGAAAAAGCAGAGGACGCTCTTGATATGGCAACCCGCTACTATCAAGACGCACTCCATTTTCATTCTAAAGGCGATTTTGTAAATGCGTTTGCCTGCGTCAACTACGCACACGGCTGGCTTGATTGTGGGGCAAGAACCGGATTGTTCGATGTTGGCGGCGACAATCAACTGTTTACCGTTGATGAAGAGTAATCAGCAACGCTGACGCCCACGAGAAATCACGAGTGATTTCTGGGGGTTCCAAAAATTTCCGATTTTTAAGAACCCATTGAGGTGCATGAAAATTCGAAGAAATTTCATAATCGCACCGTGTTGTGATGCGAAGCAGCATCCACTGCTCAACTCAGCGTTGATGAAGAGTAAAGCAACACAACATTTATATATCTCCAAAAAGTCCTCGTAAGTATGTCAGACCAAACAACTGAGAAGGACAAAATTAACAAGATTCGCAGACATATCGATCGTACCGATATCGTCATCATCACCGCACTCGCAGAGAGAATTCAACTCATTCACGATATCGCTCAGTACAAGAAGAAGAAAGAACTTCCTATCTACGACGAAGCCAGAGAGATCGAAATCATGAACAGACTCAAAGGCCTAGCCAAGGAGCAAGGTCTTGAAGATTCGTTCACCGAAGAAATATTTCTATCTGTATTTAATGAAGCAAAGAGAATTCAGAACGACATCATTAACGGATAACTAACTGATTAATCGAGAATCATAATTACTTTCTACAGTAACTTCCTCTCCATCAATGAGTAGGGAGTTAATAACCGCATTTCCAAAATCATCTACAACTACTGCTACAGAAAGCGAGTCACGGAGTTGGCGCTCAATCTGATATCCCTGACCTTCAGGAACAAAGTAACTTTCGATACCATACTCCAGTTCCACAGTCTCAGAAGAGATATCAACGACCTTTCCTCGAATCGAAAGCGTTTCAAACGACCTCTCCGAAACCCCAGAAATGATTCCAAATCCTTCAGAATCCCGATCTAATGCCACATGGAGAGTATCTCCCAGACCAATATCTTCAGAAGACAGGCCATAACTACCTAAATCGACAGAGGAGATCTGGTACGAAAGAATGACATAATCTCCTCTAAAAAGATCTCGAGGATCAACAGGCCGAGTTTTCAGAATAACCTCCTCTCCCGTCTGAAGAGTGAACTCCTTAACTCCAATAAATCCAAAAATCAGCACTAACCAGAAGGCAGCAATTAACATATACCAGTGCATTTTTTTCATATTATCTAACAATTTCCTTCTTGATTTGTCTACGCTTCCGCTCAAGAGCAATACTTCCTGCAACAAGCAAAGCACCGCCTACAATGAAGAATGCGGACCTCGAAAGTAATTCCCAGAACCAATCAAAGTATTTGAAGAAAATGAAAACAGAAAGCCAGAACATTCCTAAATTAACAAGGCGCATTTCATGGTGAATATATCCGCCTACCAATACAAGAATTGCCAACGCAGGCATGACGAGATTAAAGACAACCGGATACAAATAAGATTCTGAAGGGTAAAAGTAAAACAGCAATGAAAGACCGACAAGAACCAATCCCGCAGGGAGCTCAATAAAAGAAAGACCCTCTTTGCTAGGAGAGAACCAATTGAAGATCATGAATCCTACACTCAAAACCGCTAGACCGATAATCCAGACCAAATGCCAAGGACTCGATTCAGAAGAGCGAAATCCCAACTCATCACCTCTAGAAAATACTTCAAAGGTCAAAAAAAGAAGATTAATGAAAAGCACCTGCAATGCGCTAATGCGGTAGATACCACCAATCGTGTGCAAATCTCTTTTACGGGTGCTGAGAGCGTGATGCAATCCTCCAAAAGCAAAGAGACAGGTTGCGGTGAGCATCAGAATGGGAAAGAGGCCCCTACCCAGCTCAAAGAAACTCCACCATTCATTTCCCACTGAAATAAATTCCAATATCCAGATAAAGAAGAGGACCGTAGATAATACCGCAAGCGGTTTAGATCTCAAGGTGTAGGAGATAGGTATAATTCCAATCAGCCATAACAAGACCAAGATATGGGTATTGGCATTAAGATTGTAAATTTGAGCAATTAAGATGAGTGTAGCTCCAAATAGGAGAGCACCTAAAAACAGGAGAGACTTGCCTACTCGAGGAAGGTTTGCTCGAGAGTAAGCAAAAAAGTAACCTGCACCATATGAACCAAAAGTGGATGCTAGAAGAATAATCACCTTAACAATCCGATGAAGCTGACTCCAGTTGGAGGCAATAAAGAGAATCGCACCAATTCCCAAAAGAAGGGACCCAATAGTGGAAATAGCAGTGATAAGTTTATCCGAACCTTTTTCCCGCTTATGGGCATCTACGTCTTTCCGCATGCGTTGAGCCTGAGTCGCGTTGATAACCCCTTCACTCTGCCACTTCTTTAACAAATCTAAATCCATAATAACACAGAGAGTGCAGGTTATATAAAGATTTCTACAATACGATCACTGCGGCAAGAACACTTTATCGTTTGTAACGGCAATTCCACGCTCAGCCGAAACCATCTTCTCAGAACTCAATCGTGCAATACCTAATGATACGAGAGTATTCTGCATACTCATAACAGCAACCAAGTCACCCTTCACAATATCACTTTCAACCTTAACAATACCTGGCACCGCTAAATCACGACCATGACTCATCGGCTTCAAAGTACTATCTAATGCCCATACTCTTCCTAAATGCCTAACTCCAGTCTCAATCGGCTGAACAATCTTACGAAGGAACGTCTCATTCTTTTCATGTTTGTAATACCACACCGCATCCGCAATGTCTTGTAAGGTGTACGCAGTAGATTCATCAAACGTCGCAACTTTACTTCTCCTCAACTGAGCCATATGCGCCCCACATCCTAATCGTCTACCTAGGTCGTGACAATTTGAACTGACAAAACCACTTTCAATAAGAAAATTATGAATCTTAGGTACAGTCATATCGTAAACAAAATCTGTTCCATCAACTTCTTCTATGGATTTTATTTTTTCGATGATAAAGTCATCTAAGTGGGGCAACTTGATCAATGATGAAGCTTTTTTGTAGAATCCTCGAGTGAGGGGTATGTTGCCAGTGATGACTCTGGAAAGGTTTCCTCCCATGGAGTGTAACTTAGACTTTTGTATTTTGATATCTTTCTTGAAATGCAGGGGAACATAATACTGATCACCTACTTCAGATTGGTTTTTTATTGACATGATCTGATCAAATTTGGCCAATTTGAAGGAGTGTTCGCTTCCGACCTCTATGATGAATTTTTTTTGTGCAGAAACAGTCTTAATGGAGATTTCATACATATCATAGTATTTGTCTTTATGCATCATTATACTTCTCAATGGGCTTCTCTTCTTAACTCTTCGATAGAAAATCCGGTTTGGGATCTGTATCTTTAGAAGCATTTTATGCATTGTCTTTGCATCTTCATAGCTAGCAGTATGTAGGCTAATGGAGGTATGTTGGCTTCTTTTTGATTTCTTCTTTTTGAAGTATGCAGAACCATCACCGTCAAAGCAACCCTTGATAAAAGACCTAATCAAGGACGGATGCACATTCAAGATGGACAACAAACACGAATTCTTTTGCGGGCTTTTTATCCCAAGTGATGCAGCTATTGTTGCAAGAAAGCTATTTGAAGTATCTAGTTGAAATAATTTAGGAGTCACCTTTTTCTTACTGATGGGTATTTCTGGAAAAATCTTTTGATATTTCGTAATAAAAGTATCTACAAGAGATTCATTATTGTTGTGAAATTTTATTCTTGTGTGTCTTGTAGTATTTTTCTCTTTCGTATTATTGCCATCGGATGCGATCAAGCCAAGAAGATAGAAGAAATCAGTATCCAATTTCTTCATGGCAATAGTAGAACCTTTATGCGTCTTGAACGAATAAATCTTCTTCTTGACAAGCGAGTATATTCCAGATAACTTTAGATGACGAATGGTGATGGCATTTTTTGATCCCGATAAAAATGCTTTTCTATCGATCTTAAGATCCCTATACATGGCTCTGATGCTTCCGTATTTTTTCAAGAAGGCTTCTTTACATAGTTCTTTAATCTCGGATTGATCTACAAGATAGTCATCATCCAGCAAATCTGCTATCACAAGATTACTATCGCTTTCTGGATAGTTGAAGCTTCTCACAAGATAATCGTTGTTTCTTAGTTTTTGAGCTTCTATCATCTCATAACCATAATCTTTCGAAACTAACATTTCATGATCTTTGGTAACAGTGAAATCTATTCCTGAAGTCATCGTGATTTTAAGTAATTTTGAAGGAGAGCGTAATTTTTGTGTTGCTGAAGATTTTTTCTTAATCATGTTACCTTGACGCAACGAGTACACAGGTAAGGGATTAAGGTAAAAATCTGAAGCTAAAACAGCGCCCCCATCCGTCAAAATGGTAGTGTCAGGATGCAAACAATACTTCCGAATGTACGTCCCAGCCTCGCATCCAATCCTAAAAAGTACATGCTTACCGTCAATCTCAATAATATCAATATAATACACGCTTCGAGGCCGCAAAATTCTCCTTACTGCACTCTTCACCGGAGGCATCTGCATAATCTTGCCCTTGTACTCATCAAACGCCTTACGAATAACCTGTTCATCAAGCTCCTGATGCAGGTACATCAAAGCAACATATTCCTTTCCCGCCGGCAACAAAGCTTGCGTAATCCGAGTAGCCTTACCAATCGCACACGGCAGCACGCCAGTAACACCAGGATCTAAAGTCCCAGAATGCCCAGCCTTCTTCAATCCAAAGATTTTCTTAACAAATTCAGCAGTTTGATGCGATGTAGGACCTTTAGGCTTATCCACATTAACAATTCCATACTCAATAAGCTCGTCCATCGGCAGTTCCGACTGAGTCTGTACACCAGCCTCCTGCCTAACAAGAATGTCTCTCTGTACTTCCTCAAACGGTAGCTTTCCCATAGCATGAAAAGTTGCCAATCGATTTAATAATCTTTGTATTAAAAGAACTAACCTTTACTAGCCGGAGCGTTTGGCTGCTGCTGAACCTGTTTCGGAGCAGCTGCCTCTTTAGGAACAGGAATCTTTTCCTTTTTAATCGTCTTTAATTCTTCCTTTTCATTCTTTTTAGTTTCTTCTTCCTTACCAGAAAGCGCATCTTTTACAGCAACTTCAACATCTTTTTTCTTATCATCTTTTGAGGCTGCTTTTTTAGCGGGTTTCTTCTCCTCTTTCTTAACTTCCTTAGGAGCGCCAACCATTTCAACAGTAACAACAGCGTCTTTATCCTTAACACATTCAACCTCAACCTTGTGAGGAGGATTCTTCATCCCATCTTTCCAAAGAAGAAGGTTCAAATGTTTACCGATTTTAACATCGGCAGCCTTCATATGTTTAACAATGAATTCTCTAACCGCTTTTACTGCACGAGGCGTTCTTTTCCATCGAGGAGCTCGCTGATAGACCTTTCTAAGAGGAATAACATAGGTTCTTTCCAGTGCAGGTTTCTCAGTAGTTTCTTTTTTAGCCATTATGCTTTAGCCTTCACTCTTCTCCAGCTTCGCTTTTTAGCAGTATGTCTTCCAGGGTGCACTCTTCTTCCCTTTCCATAAATCTTAGGAACGGTCCAAAAAGGAGCCCATCGAGTAAGACTATTCAACTTGCCTAATCGCTTTTTTCTGCTGGGGTGTTTGTATCTTGCCATTTTTTCACTTTGTTATTTTTGGTCCAACTTTTTGTTAAAAAGGTGGGTGGCTATCTTGCCATCTTATACCTTATTAATCGTAACTTCTCTTTGCGGAGTATCAATTCTCTGAAGCAATTCCTTCAACTGTTCACCATCAATCATTTCCTGTAACTGTCCAGATTGAATCCCTGAACCAATAATCTGCAATACTTTCATCGCTTTATCGGGATGCGCAGTCTTAACGTTGCCATATCGCTCAACAGCATCCTTCGTCATTTTCTGTTTACAAGCCATCTCAAGTTGAGCAACCTGCTGTGCCTGTTCTTCCTGAGTAGCTTCCATGATTATTCCTTTTTCTCCTCTGCTTTCTTTTCAACAACAGCTTCTTTCTTCACTTCAACCTTAGGAGCTTCAACTTTCTTTTCTACCGGAGCAGCTGGCTTTTCAGCAACAACCTTCTTAACTTCTGCTTTAGGAGCTTCTTTCTTAACTTCAACTTTTTTAACAACAGGTTTCTCTGCGACAACTACCTTCCTAGGAACTTCCTTAGGCTTGTTTTTCAACAATGTTTCAGCAGCGGTCTGTAAGACTTTCTTACCAGCAGGCGTCAAAACTCTACCCTTATGAACGCCCTTTGCTTCCTGTTTCAAATAACCAGCTTTTTCTAGCTGTTGGAGAATTTTACGTGCAATGTTACCAGATCCCTCTCGGAATTCTTCTGGCTTGTGACCTCGGTTCTTCTTACCGCCGTACAAGTGCTTTAATTTTGCAACACCAATAGGACCTTTTAAGAAAACTTTTCTCAGAACAGATGCAGCTCGCATATTCCACCAATCAGGTCGTAGAGGTGGTCTCTCAGCGTGTGCTCCTGTCTTACAAAATGCAGCCCATGCAGGTGCACTAATAGCTTCAACACTCTCTAATTCTTTAGATACATGTTCTATCAGATCACTTGGATCCACTGTGTATATTGCTTCCATTTCTTTCTCACCTTCACGCCTTGCGGCGCTAGAATCGTTACCGGTGTAACGTAATAAGTAGAAACAAACATCTGTTTATAAAGCTTACTCAAAATAATTTCGGAGCTCAAAGATCAACACCGTCTTTGTTCAATGCTTTTCAGATAGGCTAACTGAGGGCCAAATGCCAAATTCGGGGTACCGCCCAGACAATGGCCATAATCACACAAAATAGTATGAATGCCCCTAAAATAACTCTAGTGTATCTGCGCAGAGCTCTCACATAATACCTTGTTCTCCTTGATTCTCCCGATTCTTTCATTTTCATATAATTAATAATGGATAATGAATATATAAACATTGCTAAAATCTAGTGACACTATTCATTTTCATATATTGGCCAGCCATATCAATGCGAATTAACAATATCTCCGGACTTGAGTCTGTTCGAATTTTCCAGAAGAAATCAACCAAAATAATTCAGCATCTCTGCCTTCATTTCCTTACCGCGAGCCGAACTAAACTTCGAACCCAATTCTTCATACGCTTTCTCAACATCTGGAGTAATCGAAGGTGCAACTTTCAATAACGCATCATCGAAATCTGCAGAGGTAACTTCTTTAGCCTTTAAATGACTCATTCGCAAGGCGAGCATCGCAGCCTCTCGACAAACAGCCTCAATATCGGCACCAGCATACCCCTCTGTTTTTGCAGCAAGTGAACCCACCGAAACATCTTTCAAAGGCATATCGACAGTATGTACCTTAAAAATCTCCTTTCGCGTTGATTCATCGGGAGCCCCAACAAGAATTCTCCTGTCGAACCGACCAGGACGCAAAAGAGCAGTATCAATTATGTCCGGACGATTAGTGGCAGCTATAACGACAACATCCTGCATCTCCTCTAGCCCATCAATCTCTGTTAACAACTGATTTACAACCGTTTCATGCACATGCGAACCTTCTGACGATCCACCCCGCCTAGGTGCCAAACTATCGATCTCATCAAAGAAAATAATAGTAGGTGCAGTCTGTCGAGCTCGCTTAAAAATTTCACGAACTGCCTTTTCCGATTCACCAACCCATTTAGATAATAATTCAGGACCTTTAATAGAGATAAAGTTAGCATCGCTCTCATTAGCAACCGCTTTAGCTAGTAATGTTTTACCTGTTCCAGGAGCGCCATACAATAAGATTCCTTTTGGAGGCTTCACTCCCAAGCGAGTAAAAACCGCCGGATTTTTCAAAGGCCATTCCACGGCCTCTTTCAGTTCCTGTTTAACCGGCTCAAGACCACCAATATCTTCCCACTTAGTAGAGGGTTTTTCAATCAACACCTCACGCAGGGCAGAGGGACCTACTACTTTAAGAGATTCCTTAAAATCATCTTGGGTGATTTTCAACTTTTCTAATAATTCTTTCGAGATTGATTCTTCTTCGTTGAGTCCCATTTCAGGGATAATTCTTCTGAGGAGAACCATTGCAGATTCCCTCGCGAGAGCCGCTAAGTCTGCACCTACAAAACCATGAGTTGTTGCTGCAAATTCACTTAACATAAAGAGTGCAGAGTCTTTTTTCACGTTTTCATAATACTCTGGCAAGATTAATCCCGTCGAAAAAAGATCAGTAATAATTAATTTTACTTCTTCATCAATGTTTTTTAATTTTTCTTCAGAGAAAATGTTTCTTGGATCCGTGGGATCCCGTATAATGCGGGCATGGTTTATAGATTTAATCTCATTTATTATTTCCTGCAATAGCACTTTATTTTTCTTAATCTGACTACTTCTTTTATTTATAGTAACGATCTGCTTGCCAATCTTTCCAATTTCATTATTTAGAGAATTAATCTTTTTTTCAAATTCTTCAATTTTAGTTTGCAGCGTCTTGACTTTTAAATGAGTAGCACTAATCTTATATATTATCTTTCTTAATATCGAATCCTCAGCAGCGATTTTTGATTTCTCAAGTTCCTTTATTTCCTCTTCCAACAATTTAAGTTTACTATCTTCTTCCGATTTCTCACCAGCTAAAGTATCAATATTTAATTTGAGTTCATCCTTTTTCTTTATAGATTTTCCCTCGAAAGAGTTAATTCTTTTTAAGAGAGCTTTAGATGCGATAGATGATTCCCAGTGATCGAGCGGCATATTTCGAGTATGAATCTTCAAGACATTCAATCTACCCTCTTTCGAAGGCACACCAATCTCAATCTCCCTATCAAATCGCCCAGGTCTTCGTAAAGCAGGATCCAATAAGTTAGGAACATTCGTAGCAGCAATCACAATAACTTTTCCACGAGACTGTAAACCATCCATGTTTGCAAGCAACTGTGCAACTACACGGCGTTCAACTTCACCCTTAGTTTCTTCTCTTTTAGTCGCAATAGCATCAATCTCATCAATGAAAATAATAGACGGAGCATTCTTAGTAGCTTCTTCAAACTTCTTACGTAAGTTCTCTTCCGATTGCCCATAATACTTAGACATAATTTCAGGACCATTAATCAAAATAAAGTGTGAGTTCGTCTCATTAGCAACTGCTTTAGCCAGCAACGTTTTACCAGTACCCGGCGGACCATTCAACAACACCCCTTTCGGCGGTTCTATCCCCAGTCTTTCAAAAATCTCAGGATGCTTTAACGGCAATTCGACCATTTCACGAACCTTAGTAATTTCATCATCCAATCCACCAATATCCTCATACGATACTCCTGGTGCAATTTCGTCAGTAATTTCAACCGCTTCCGGATTAAACACCACCTCAGTCTGCTCCCCAATAATAACGGCAGATTTCGGCAACGTATCGGCAACAATAAATTTAATATCTCCAAAACCGAAGCCCATCATACTTTCATCGAGCATCGAAAAAACATCCTCAAAGAAAGGATTCTCAACCATCGCACTCCTTCTTCTACGACTTCCACCTAATGCAACCACATCACCCTTCACCATCGTTCTACCCAATAAACCCTGCTTAAAAATCTCAGGAGAAGCACGAATCATAATACCCTTACGAGCAGGAGCAATAGTAACTTTTTTAGCCTCTTTAACCTCGCATTTGCGAACAGCAACAATTTCTCCAATTCCAGATTTAGCATTTCTTCTAACAATACCATCCATCCTGATCAAATTAAGACCAATATCTCCGGGATAAGCGCGATCCGTAATGGCAACCGTTTTCCGATCACCCTCAATCTCAACAATATCTCCGATGCGAGCACCAATCTGCTGCATAAAACTATTGTCAATTCTTACAATACCTTTATTCACATCATCCTGAATAGCTTCCGCTACTTTCAATTGTAAATCCTGGCTAGATTTCTCACTCATCTGATTTTAGCAAACGCGCACAATCTTATAAAGGCTTCGCATTTCATTCAAAGCTTCAATTTCCACAGGTTTAGCTTAATGTAAACAACCTCCAAAAAGGTACTTTTTAACCATAATTGCACTTTTCTCGAACATGACACCAGAACTAAACACACGTTTGAAAACTGATTATGAGGCGCCAGAGGGCCATCTCGCAACAAAACTCGAATCGCTATCAGAAGAACAGATAGCAACACTACTAGAAGATCCAAAAGCTCGCGCTGCAGTACAACCACTCCTTACTCAAGACCAGGTCCACACCGGAGATCGACGTCTAGCTGGCGCAGTAGAAGAACTTCACAAAGCAGGCCTACTACTCGGGTATGGATTGCCGGAGAATAATCCCAATCCATCAGGAATAGGCCTTTACTATGTCTTTGCACCCTATTTCAACAGAGAAGAACTCGTTCCAGCAATGAAAGAATTCTTAGCACAATTTGAATAAAAAAACGCCGAGGGTGGGATTTGAACCCGCATATCCCGAAGGAAACAAGATATTTACGCTTTCATAAAAATCCTAGCAATCTTGCGCAATACCAGATTATGCGACCTCGGCAAGAAGAGTCTGGATTGAAACGGTGTATAAAAAGCTTGCCGTTAAGCACCCTTCTTCAACACCAAAGAAGCAATTTTGTACACGGCATCCAAACGTTCCATTCCCTGCAATCCAAAACGCTCAATATAAGAATCAACAACAGGCCCATCAAAATTATAGCAGATATTGATGAAGCGTTTCTGATACGCCTCAGTCTGAGGTATTTCCAATTTCGCAAGCACATCTCTAAAGACCATCCATTTCCGATGATACGCTTCATGTTCCTCGCTGACTGAAGCCCGATAATAGTCGCCAATGTTCATTTTCTTACCACAGCCAAGTCCAGGACATGTTTTCTCGTGAAGATAATAAGAATTCTTCTCCTTCCCAAATACCACCCCGACCGGATACGATCTACACAAAAAAGGCCGTGAATCATAGACAGAGCACAAACCATCATCATTCAATAATGTACAAGGCCCGCTTAATTTCAAGTTACACGATAGAGTGTTCTGAAATTCGGTATCCTGAGAAAAATAAGTATACTTTTCGATAAATGCATCCGTTTTCAGTCCCAATTGCTTACACAACGATTGGATATCATACGGACTTAACGGGATCTTATGGTCATGACAACATGAAGTGCATTCCTTCAAACACGTAAATTTTAATTTATTGTGATCAAACTTCAGAATAACCTCCGCCCCGCTCCGCAAAGAAAATGGTTCAGCCATACAGTCAGTAAAAGAAGCCAACATATTAACTTTCCGCTACTTTTATAAAAGAGATACAGTTCCAAAGTAGCATAGCGGAGTAGGGCAGCCAGGAGTGCCCGGAGATCTATAATCAATATAGACCGGATGGCTCATAAGTACTTCTGAGGAACCCTCAGGTCAGTGGTTCAAATCCACTCTCCGCTACTTTTTAAGGTTGCGACTTCGGTCGCAGCCTTTTTTCTATTCACTTGCCAATTCAACTTGTCCACTCTGTAACTCAATAATTCTTATCCATAGGACTCTAAGACTAGAGAATCAACTCTCACTTGCCACTTGCCAACCGCAGCCAAACCCTTTATATCATTCGACATTCTAAACAAGAGCTGGATTTAGAATGAGTGCAAACGATAATAGGGAATCAATGGCGGAACTAGTAGGAATTCTACTCGGGGACGGTTCGATTTCCAGACGGAATCCCCATTCTTCGGGTCAAAACAGAATAAAAATAACTCTGAATTCCATAGACGATAGATCCTATATTAAACCCATCCTAGCGCTCTTCGAGCAAATCTTTGGAGTAGTTCCAAAAGTGAGATTCAGAAAAAACGAGAATACGGTTGATCTGCTACTGTTCAATAGAAAGATAGTCGATCTACTTGTCGATAAGATTGGATTACAACTTTCGCCGAAGTGGGACAATGCAGTAATCCCGAAGAAATTCCTATCCTCTAGTCTATCAGCTGCAGTCTTAAGAGGATACTTCGACACCGACGGATCAGTTGTAAGAACTAATAACAACGGAACGTTGTATCCCAGACTGGAAATGAAAATTTGTCCTTCACCCATACAAGACCAATTCATATCCATCCTTAGAAAGAGAGGATTCCATTTCGGAGCATATCAGATCGGCAAAGGAAAAGTAAGAATTCAACTCAATGGCAAGAGTCAACTAGCAAAATGGGTGAGCGAAATTGGATTCAGCAATCCAAAACACGCAAAAAAAGCAATGTCTTTCCGCTAAACCCGCAACTTATGCTGAATCTCATGCAGTACCGCATCAAACACCAGTTTCAACGCCTTTCCCAAATTCCATTCAGTCTTATGACTCTCAAAAAAACCTGAAGGACTATCTAATCGTACTTTAATCTCATACTCCTTCTTCAAACCGCCCTTGTTGTACATCTTCACATGCACAATCACCGACGTAATTTCATCCAACACTCGATCATACTTGACCAAGTAATCCGATACTGCTTGTTCTACCGTTTCCTTTCCTTGTTCCGTTAAAACATCCGTTCCGAGAATTTGTGTAGTTACCATACTCTTACCAAAGTAAAGCAACTATTTATATTTTTCTTTTGTAGAGCAAGATATCTTTATAAACAAAACTAGATTATTCTGGAATATGGATACAAATGATACACTTTACCATGAAGAGAATGGAAAAGGAATGCCTTTCAATCTCTACGCCGCGCTCAAGGCTACAGAGGCGGTAGTGATAGCTACTACAGTCGCGACCGTTATCGTTGCTGGCAGTGTTGTAGAGCGGCTTAATGAATATTACAAGACTCGTCAAAGAGAGGAAGAGCGCCCCAACCCTACTGGATTCGGACGATTCAGATAATAATTCTTCTAACGAAAAAAGTAAATAATTAATGCAGGCAGAATAAAGAACAAACAACACACATACGTAATCGGAAAGATTCTATTCTTCAAAGAAGCCTCTGCCAACAACTTAGACAACGCAATAGGAATTCTCCTCATCGGATACACAATCAAAGACCCGAGGACGTTAAAAAAGAAATGGACTAAGCCAACTGTAACCGCAGCTGAACTTCCGGTAACTGTAGCAGCAAGTAAAGCAGTAACCGTAGTACCAATATTAGCACCTAAGATATAAGGAAAGATTCTCTCCAGCTGCAGTATTCCTAAACCCGCTATCGGAACCAATAATGAAGTACTCACCGAACTGCTCTGAACGAGAACCGTCAACAACATCCCCCCACCAAAAACTACGTAATGGCGTTCTAAAAACATGATCATGCAAAATGTGCTTAAATTCAGTCTCAGCAAACGGCCTCAACACCTTAACAAACGAGCGAAGAGAAATAAACAACATGGCCAATGCCAATATCAACAAGAAACCCGGAGACTGCAACAAAGTAACAAACAATTGAGCAACAGGCTTGATAATAAACTTAAAAGGACTCGTGAACGTCAACCCTACACTTCCCCCTAACATGAACTGAGTAAAATACATCGCACCCTTTTCTAAGAAATGAAATGTCAATTCCAAGGGAAACAACAACAACACAATAAAGATATTAAAAAAGTCATGCACCGTAGCAACGGCAAACGCTTTACGAAACTCCTCCTTATGCCCAATATGCGCTATAGAAACAATAAAGGTCGTAATACTCGTCCCAATATTAGCCCCCATCACAATAGGAATAGCATTCCCTATCGTTAAAGCGCCACCTGCCGTTAAACCAACAACAACAGACGTTGTCACCGATGAACTTTGAACAATAGACGTCACTAAAATACCAATAAATAAACCCACAATGGGATTCTGGGTGAGGGCAATAAGCGTTTCCGCAAAACCACCACCAAATAACTTAAAGCTGGTACCCATTAATTCAATACTCAACAAGAAAAAATACAAGATAAGAGCAATAAGAAGGCCCTTTCTAACGAGCAAAGAACGCTTAATATCCATACACGAAAAGCAAAAGAACTTGTTTATAAACTTATCTTTGAACTCGCAAACAACACAATAATACAATTACGTACGTTTCCCATACTTCTCAAAATTACCGCACACATACATTCCCTTGGAAGTACACCATAACTATCCCTAAGAAAAAACTATCTAAGGGTATGGTGCAAACCAACAATCTTTATATACTCAAAAAAGTACTAGCTTATCGGGGGATGGCAATCAACAAGTTAGCCGTAGTACTAGTTCTTGGCGTAGTCTTCTCTCTATCCGTTTCTGCAGCCGAGTGCGGTTCAACACCAACCAATGGCTGCACCGTATCCTCTAACACCACCTTCGATGTAACCTTCTCAAAGATATTTTCCTTCCAAAACAGCTGGTTATCGTATGACAACAAAAGAGCTAATCTAAACACGCTAACAAATCTCTCCGCCGCTAAAGGATACTGGATAAAGGCCAACCAAGACACCACCTGGACCTTTAACGGCACCTTTAGCTAAAACTTTATATTCTAGGCTCAATCTTCAAAAAAAAAGATAGATCAAGACGTATTTCCCCTACCTACAAAAAGGTCTATAGACCTAGTAATCGCAGAATATGAGGGTGGAGAAGAGAACTGGTTCGATCAGAAAATGAAAAACGTTGGAGAAAGAAACATCCAAGTCCCTCTCTACATCCAACATATCGCAAAGGCGGGAGCAACCCATGATGCCAGGCATAATGCACACTTTCAGGGTTTATGGGTCTATCTCCTCTTCGAAAGAAGCTATCAGAATATTCTAAAGCAAACCCCCCTAATTGAAAAAAAATTGGCGTTTCCAGGAGGGTGGGAGGGTTTAAAGCAAGGATTCCGAAATATGGTCTATTGGGACTCCGACGCAAAGCACTACGATGTCTATCTTTCCGGCAAAAGCATGAAAATGCGGAATGCAATTGTTGACTCACCGGGACAGAAAGGAGGACCACCAGACAAATTATTCGGACTCTACGCAGCCTCAAGAATGCATGAACTTATCTGCAAACAACTCGAAAAAGACAATAATAGTACTGATTTTTAAAGAAAGATGCACATAGGAAGGCTATGGCAATAGGATATGTAGAAGCGATGGGTTTAGGAGAGTATGCACCCAAGCAAAGACTAGAGCAGGGAGGAATCTATCCTGCTGAATACGCAGGACGCACAGATAAGGAATTAGAAGTGATACTGAGGGGAGAGGATGATCAAGAATATCCTGCAATCGTAGTTCCCTCTCGCGCAAAGAAGAACATCCGCAAAGGAAGAGAGGACACAGCACGCTTCGTACTAGGCGAATTAGGAGACCAATTCGGAAAGTTCAGTGTAAGATTAATCAGTAGCCCAGAATATATGAGGCTAAAAGTAGTAATTTACGCCTAAACTGCATACTTTAAATAGCGAACGGACTTCTAAAGCACCATGTTAGAAAGAGTACAGAAAATAATTGCACGCGCCGGAGTCTGCTCTAGACGAAACGCCGAAGACCTCATTAAGGAAGGCAAAGTAAAGGTAGATGGCGTCACCGCAAAGATAGGAGATTCTGCCGAAGCAAATAAGGCAATCATCGAAGTAAACGGAAAAAAGATCATAAGACAAAAAGGCATCTACATTCTCGTCAACAAACCCATCGGCATCCTATCAGCAGCAAAAGACACCAGAACAAAAACAATTGTAGATTTGGTAAACTGCCCGAAAAGAATCTTCCCCATTGGAAGACTTGATAAAGATTCAGAAGGCCTAATGATTCTCACAAACGACGGAGAGTTCGCAAACAAGATCATCCATCCACGATACAACATCACAAAACGCTACGAATTAGTCCTTAATAATGCAGTCTCCGAAGAGCACATCAAAAACATTAAAGACGGAGAAGAAATCGATGCAAAAACCGTAAATACCTACGATGTCAAGCACAACGGCAGGAAAGTCACGTTAAGCATCCACGAAGGAAGAAAGCACATTCTCAAGAAACTCTTCGCAAAATTAGGATACAAAATAGAATTCCTAAAGAGAATCATGATCGGAAATCTAAAACTCAACCTAAAGCCGGGCGAATTTCAAGTAGTAGAAAAGAATTGGCTGACGAGACAGATAAAAGACGAGTAAGACTACAGTCGGGAACCTTCCGATTCAGTAAAGGTTGAGTCAGGATACCGTTCCCGAACGAAATCAAAAGAAAGGTAGGAGGGAGCAAACAGACAATCAGGAAGTTTCGCCTTGAGCACCTCGCCTCGAGAATGAAATAATGCAGCAAGATACACCTTAAAATCTCTAGGCGATTCAATGCTAAGGTCTAATCCGGGAGTTAGCTCATCGGTACGACTGAAGTGCTCGTACACAAATTCAGGGATCTCAACATGTTTCGAGCTAACATCCTCCATCACCAACATATTTTTTCCATGATAGGAAAATAACTCGGGAATAAGCAATCGAGGAACAAAGTGCTGCAAGTAGTCGTCAGATTGTGCCGCCTGCAAGAGTGAGTATTCTCGTTGAGCATGGGTAGAGTCCCTAATGATCTTAATAACGGCACTACTTCCACTGAACTGAACCCGGGAGGCAATCTCCTGCGAGTACGGATCCAAATCTAAGGACACGCCAGAGATGCGATCCATTCGCGCTTCCAGCTGAGGCAAAAAGTCCCTCACACAATGTTCGGGCGCAATCTGTTCAAGAACCATCTCCAAATCTGCAGGGGAGAGGTCTCTAATCTGAGAGGCACGCTCATAGGGACGTTCAAAGAAGCTACGCCGCTCATCAAATTCTTCAGGATGAAACACACACTCCATAATATCAAATGCTCCCTCCTGAGAAAGCATTTCCGGATAACGCACAGATAATGGCAAGAGAGGTTCATTACCCATCTTACTCAGAACGGGAACAAAAAGTTTCTCCCCGGAGAAGGGAGAATGTAACGCAAGCAGATACATCCGACTACCGTCATTAAGACCTTTCATCGCGTAAGCTCCCCACTCTTGATGTTCATTAAATTGAATTCTATGGCTCCCATTACTAGAAAGAGGTGGTCGCTGCGTCTTGGTATCAAACTGAAGAATCTCTTTGCCAAGTTTAAAATCAATTGCCTCAGCATCCTGATTTCGAAGAGTAGTAATCGGACCATACCCTCGAAGCGAGGCAAGCATCAGCGCATCAGACCACTTCAATTCGTGATAGCCCGTCTGAAAAAAATCTCCTGACGGCTCCTTCCAAGAGCTATGCGAGCTGCGTTCCCACCCAGGAATAGGTAATTTCATATGTAGATTCATATGAGCAGCCATCCAATCAAAATAATCAGTATCAATAATACTATCTCCCCGAAATACCCTTGCATCAAACTCCTCATACTCCAACCATCTCGAGACCCTATCCGCATCCACCAAATCAGTTGCTAGGTCCATAAATAGTTCCCCGGTTCTTTTGCGTACTCAGCACCCATCCGCAGCACCGTATCAACCACTTGCCTCTTTCCAGGCTGCTGCACTTTACCAGATCCCACCAACCAAGATCCCATCCGACTTCCATCTACAATAACACTCGTTCTAAAGATTTTCATCTCCCTTTCAAAAAGATCCATTTGTAGCGCAGTCCCATGGTTCAGATAATGAGTAATCGCAAAGTATTTTTTCATCTGCTCAACCATTGAGGCATCAAATTCCTCAACCGAGCTACCAGAGAAACGCGCATAATCTACCAAGCGCACCGTGTCAAGACTTCCCGGCCCCAACGCAGCCTTCCCAAAATCAACCATCCTCACAGGGATGTGTCCATTTCCGGTTCCTGGAGTATATACAAAATTATCCGGCTGCATATCTCCTCCTAACACCGTTGTCGCTGGAAGTCCCTCCAAGACATCGATTCCATCGTTGTGCGCGCTCAGCAACTCACTTACACGCAAGTCATGTCCGGGCAGCCTTCCCTCGACAAAACGATCCTCAACTTTCTGAAAGGGCATGTAGGACATCGTAAAGAGATGCTGAGGCAACGAGTCCTTCAATAATCTACCTCGCCAATGCAGCAACCCGGCCAGATATAATTTAAAGTCTCCCCGATCATAAATATCAAGTTGCACATCAGTATTCATCTCATTAATCTTCGCAAAATGCTTCAGCGTATATTCAGGAATCTCAACAATCTTCTCACTCAAATCCTTCATCACAAAAAAGTAGCTCCTCCCATAGGAAAATAATTTTGGAATCGCAAGTGCAGGAAGGTACGATCCCAAATAATCATCGTGCTGTGCCTCATTCAAGCAACTAAATTCTCGCGTCGCACGATCTTCATTGCTAATGCGCTTAATCACCACAGAACTATCCTTAAGAAATATTCTCCTAGCAGAGTCCATAGACCATAAGTCGAGATCAGATGACGCATCCTCCAAAGGGCCCAGATGCCTTTCGACCTGCGGCAAGAAATCACGAATCGAATCTTCAGGTGCAAACGCTCTCAGTATCTCCTCTAGTCTGCTCCGATCAATATGTTCAACAGCAGTACTTCCACCCATCTCCTGCTCGAACGACGCCCTTTCACGCTCATAGTCTCCCCAGGAATTAACCTTCCGAATCAGATCAAGGCCCTTATCTAAGGTAACCTGGTCTGCATATCTCAGACTAAACGGAAATTCAGCAAACCGAGAAAGCGTCGGCACCACAATCTGTTTGCCGGTAAGCGTATGGTTAAACACCCACCAGTGCATTCTACCTCCTCCTTTGAGCATTCGCTTGTAGACCTGAGAAGCCCCATGACGCTCCTCAACCTCTATCCGATAATAATCATTATTTCGGCCTCCGATCTGCCTATAATCCTGATCTCTATCAATTCCCAACTGATCGCGAAGATAGTTCCTACCAATCTCCATCGGCTCAGCATTCACAATTTCGCTCATCGGCGCAAATCCTTTCAACGATGCGAACATCAACAAATCAGACCTAGTCGGCACCATCCCGTCAGCAGAGATGAAATCTGAAAAATCGAAACTCCATCCCTTTTGACCTCTCCTAAACCAAATCTTAGTCGCATCCTCTTCATCAGTAACTTTCAGAAAAAGCGCCTCTCGATGCAGTTTCTACTCCCAATCTTTTAGAAAACTAGCAGATTTCACCTCATTCCCTGTACTAGAAAGCACAAGATCCTCGTCGAACCAAAACTCATCTTGCATACGTACGATACTGATGCCTCTTTTAAAAACCTTTACACCTGTTCTCTCTCTGGAGTGACGATTAGATTCAAGAAAACATTTATAAAGAGACTTCGAATCTAAAAGTACCATGATCAACAAACAAAACTTCATGAAAGTGAAGAAAGCAATGGACGACTACGACTCACAACGAGAGAAAGTCATCATCCAATCGCGTGTAGTGTTAAAGCAATCTAAACAATTAATCTATGCCGTACACAGAGATGATCCTAAAGAAGCCTCAATTCTTGCAAAGAAAATCAAAGCAGAAGTAAAAACATTATCCACTCTAGCAAACACCACCAAGCTCTTGAGCGAAGGAAGCCTACGAGTAGCAATCCAGGAATACGTAGAAGCAATCGGCTACTTTGAATACGTAAAGAACAACACCATCATTCCCTACACCCCAGAGTTCATCAACGTCTCAAATTACCTTTCAGGATTATGTGACTTAACCGGAGAACTCACAAGAAGAGCCGTCAACAAAGCAGCAAAAGGCAACTTCAAAGAAACCGAAAAGGCAAAAGAAGCCGTAGAAGACATCTTCAGCTATTTCCTCCAACTAGATATTCGCGAGAACGACTTAAGAAGAAAGTTCGACTCAGTCAAATACGATTTAAAGAAATTAGAAGACCTTCTCTGCGAATTATCCATTAAAGGGAAAGTTTAGAGTTCATCAAACACCGTTTCTAAGTCAGCAATCTCCTTTACCTGCGCCAACTTACCTCTAACCTTAGCACCACCCGGAACACCTTTAGAAAAAGACATCGCATGATTCTTTACAATCGAAAAGTCAATCGAAAACTTCTTTGCCAGCTTCAAATACTCCTTAAACAACACCTTCTTACTCTTATTCCGATACGCACCCTTCGCCAAATAGTCAGAAATCTGCTTAAACAAGAAAGGATTATTCATCGCAGCTCTTGCTATCATGATATAATCAACCCCGCTCGACTCCAAGCGCGATTTAAACACTTCAGGACTAGCAACGTCACCATTCCCAATAACAGGAATACTTACAGCATCCTTCACCTTCTTTATAATAGACCAATCCGCCTCCCCAGCATAGCCTTGTTTCTGAGTACGACCATGAATGGCAACTGCTGAAGCACCAGCATCCTCAATAGCTTTTGCAACCGCAACCGCATTAATCGTATCAGCCGTCAACCCACTTCTAATCTTAACCGTAATAGGATTATTAACTGCACCCACAAGTTTAGAAACAAAACCAGCTATTTTCGCAGGATCATTCAATAAAGCACTCCCACTCCCAGTCTTAATCACCTTCCACGCCGGACAGCCACAATTAATATCAATAATATCAAACCTATCTGATACAATCCGAGCAGCTTCAACAACCTCATTAACATCACTTCCAAACAACTGAACAGCAACCGGCTTTTCGCTTTTATCCACCGCCAACATCTTCTCGGTGTGCATACTCCCTCGAACAAGAGCAGCACTAGATAAGAACTCAGTATACGTCAATGCAGCACCATACTTCTTACACAAAGCACGAAACGCAACATCAGTAACGCCAGCCATCGGACTAAGCAAAGCCTTACCTTTTAACTTGGGAAATGCAGTCATACTAATAGAAAACAGAAAACCTTTATAAACCATATCTCAAATCCAACCTCTTATGAAAAGAACTCACACCTGTGGCGAACTCAGCAAGAAAGAAATCAAGGAAACAGTTGAGCTAGCAGGCTGGATGGCCTCTCGCAGAGACCACGGCGGAATCATCTTCGTAGACTTAAGAGATAGATACGGACTAACACAAATCGTCTTAGATCCAAAACACAACAAAGACGCACATAAGATAGCGGAACACGTCAGCAGAGAAGACGTTCTACATATTAAGGGAAAGGTACGAGCTCGCGGTAAGGATTTAGAAAACCCAAAAATCAAAACAGGAGAAATCGAAGTTATTGTAGATGATCTTGAAATTCTCAACAAAGCCATGACCCCGCCTATCGAGGTTGACGATAAAAAAGAAGCTTCAGAAGAAGTCCGAATGAAATATCGTTACCTAGACTTAAGAAGACCCAAAATGCAGCACCATCTCGCTATTAGACATCTCGCAGCCCAGGCCGCACGAGAATATTTCACCGAAAACAACTTCCTAGAAATTTCAACACCGATGCTAGTAAAAAGCACCCCGGAAGGAGCACGAGATTACGTCGTTCCGAGTAGAGTCAACCCCGGAAAATTCTATGCCCTACCCCAATCTCCACAATTATACAAACAAATCCTAATGTGTTCCGGCATGGATCGTTATTTTCAACTACCTATTTGCTTGAGAGATGAAGATCTAAGAGCAGACAGACAACCAGAGCATACTCAAATTGATGTAGAGATGTCATTCGTTGAATTAGAAGACCTCTGGACAACCTTCGAAGGCCTGTTCAAACACATCTGGAAGAAAGTCCTGAACAAAGACCTCAAAACTCCTTTTCCAAGAATTCCCTACAAAGAAGCGATGGACAAATACGGAACGGACAAACCAGACATCAGATTCGATCTAGAGCTAGTAAACGTCAACAAGATCGTAAAAGGCTCAGACTTCGGAGTATTCAACTCAATCATGGAGCACGAAGGAGTAATCAAGTGCATTGCCTCTCCAGGAGAATTAACGAGAAAAGAGCTAGATGAATATATTGCCTTTGCACAAGAACACGGTGCGAAAGGAATGGCGTGGATGCGAGTAGCTAACAACACGTTAGAATCAAATATTGCAAAATACTTCTCAGATAAGATCAAGAAAGATCTAGTAAAAGCAACAAAAGCAAAGGATGGACAAATCCTCATGTTCATTGCAGATAAAGAAAAAGCTACCAACCATGTCCTAAGCAGAATTAGAGTCAAGTTGGCAGACCATTTCAAGATCTACAACAAAGAAGACTTCAACTTCTGTTGGATCAGTGATTTTCCATTATACGAATGGGATGATGATACCGAAAAATGGGAGATGGCCCACCATATGTTCTGTATGCCAAAAGAAGAACATATCAAGTTCATAGAATCAGATCCCGGCAAAGTAATCTGCACCCAATACGACCTAGTGCTCAATGGTTGGGAATTAGGTTCCGGCTCCATAAGAAATCACTCTCCCGAAGTCCAGAAAACAATCATGAAATCCATCGGTTTCGATGAAAAAGAAGCCGAAGAACGTTTCGGATTCTTGTTAGAAGCCTTCAAGTACGGAGCCCCACCGCATGGCGGCATCGGCATCGGCTTCGATCGTGTAGTAGCATTGATGCTCCACCAACCAGACATCCGTGAAGTAATCGCATTCCCTAAAAACAAATCAGCAGAATGTCCTATGGATGGCTCCCCCGGAAATATAGACGACATCCAGATGAAAGAACTGAATCTTTCTACAACCACAAAAAAATGAAAATTTCTTTCATCACCTCTAACAAGCACAAGGTAGAGGAATTTCAAGCCGTTCTAGAAGGCATAGCTGAATTAGAGCACATCGAAATCGATTATCCTGAGATGCGTTCCGACGATCCCGGAGAAATCTCCAAGGTAGCAGCAAAACAACTAGCCGACACCTTAAACAAAACCATCATCGTAGAAGATTCAGGAATGTTCATCGATGCTCTCAAAGGATTCCCCGGAACCTGTTCAGCATACATACATCCAAGAATCGGCTTAAAAGGAATCCTCAAACTACTAGAGACCGAAGACAATCGTGCAGCAGAGTATATCTCGGCAATCGGTTATTGTGAACCCGGAAAAGACCCACTTGTTTTCGTAGGCTCCGAAAAAGGCACCATCGCACTAACAGAACGCGGCGACCACGGCTTCGGCCACGACCCTATCTTTATGCCAGAAGGTTCAAAAAATACCTATGCCGAAATGGAAAACATCAAAGACGTAAAAAAATTCAGACGTCTAGCAATAGAAAAACTGTTAGCATTTCTAAAAGAAAATGGAAATTAGAATACTACATGAAGATCTCCTACGCTTTCACGCAGATGCTATTGTTAATCCCTCGAACACCCATGGTTTTATGGGCGGTGGAATCGCAGAAGACATCAAAAAGGAGGGCGGCCAAGACATTGAGATGGAAGCTGCTGAGCAATCGCCCATCCCCATAGGCACAGCTGTTCTTACACAATCTGGAAAATTACGATGCGAACACATCATTCACGCCCCCACCATGGAGCAACCAGAAGGCGAAACCTCGCTGGACTACATTAAAGAGGCAACCCAAGCTGCACTAGAATGTGCAGAGGAACATAAAATAGCCCACGTAGCGATGCCCGGACTCGGTTCTGGAAAAATTCCAAAAGAAGACGCAGCTAAAGCAATGATCGAAGCCATCGTCAATTTCGATGCTGAACATGTTACATCACTCACCCTCATCGATGAGGACATCGAAATGGTCAAAGCCTGGCATAAAATCTACTCTGGCAAAGTATAACAAACTTTTTAAACATCTCCCCTTTCTGCAAAGCCTATGAAAGTCGACGAAGCGCTCATCGAGCAGGTAGCTAAAGTAGCACGATTACACCTCTCATCAGAAGAAAAGAAGAACCTCACAAATGATCTTAAAGACGTACTGGAAACCTTCTCAAAACTATCAGAAGTCAATACTAAAGATACCAAATCAAGTTTTCAGCCCGTCACACTCAAGAACCATACAAGAGACGACATTAAGAAAGAATGTCTCTCACAAGAACAAGCATTAGCAAACGTACAGGAAAAAAAAGATGGATACATAAAAGGTCCAAGGGTGGTGTAAATGAAAAAAATAATACTAATAGCTGTACTCATGCTCCTAACAGCATGCAGCAACGGAGGCAAAGAAATGACAGAAGAAACGAGTTCAGAAAATAGCATAGCAGTCTTTGAAACGACTCAAGGAACTTTTAAAGTAGAAGTATTTGAAGATAAAGCACCCATTACAGCGAAAAATTTCATCGATCTGATCAATAAAGGATTCTATGATGGAGTTATCTTTCATCGAGTCATTCCAGAATTTATGATTCAGGGCGGAGATCCTGACGGTAGAGGTACTGGTGGACCTGGCTACACCATCGAAGACGAATTTGGTGAAGGATTAAAGCACGATACTCCCGGAATATTAAGCATGGCAAATTCCGGACCCAATTCAGGCGGATCGCAATTTTTCATTACGGTTGCAGCAACACCCTGGTTAGATGGCAAACACGCAATCTTCGGAAAGGTCATAGAAGGCTATGACGTCATCGAGAAAATCGAGAAAGTCAAGACAGGATTTGCAGATAAACCGGATGAAGATGTTGTCATGAATAAAGTCACCATACAATAGCATGACCAAACGCGCAGACGACTTAAAGAAAATAAACAAAGAGCTGCATCTCTTTAACGCCCTAGATGATGCTCCAAAATCCACCAAGGGACCGCTTAAGGACATCGCAGTATCGGTGAAGGATTGTATTTGTGTTCGCGGTATGGAGTCGCGTGCCGGTTCAGCTATCTTAGAAGGCTATACACCGGTGTTCGATGCCACCGTCATCGAGCGCATCCGAAAAGCCGGAGCAGCCATCATCGGCAAGACCGCACAAGACGCCTTCGGTTTCGGATCTTTTTCTGTAAATGTCGGGAAAGACATGCAGATACCGAAGAATCCGGTAGATAAGACGAGATCTTGTGGCGGTTCTTCAGGGGGAGCAGCCGCAATAACCAAAGCAGCCGAATTTCCACATATAGCCCTAGCAGAATCCACCGGCGGATCCATTGTCGCACCCGCATCATTCTGTGGCGTCATCGGTTTCTGCCCTACATATGGTCGAGTTTCCAGATATGGATTAATGGATTATGCAAATTCTCTAGACAAAATCGGTCCGATGGCGAAATCCATGGAAGAAATCGCAACAATGATGCAAATCATTGCCGGCTATGATGAAAAAGACTCAACCTCCCTACAAGAACCCGTCCCCGATTACACGAAAGCACTTACAAGGAAGATCAAAGGCCTCAAGATCGGAGTACTCAAGAACAACTTCGGCGAGGGCGTAGATATCGAAGTTGCAGAAAAGGTCGCAGATGGAATTCAAAAGCTACAAGACCAAGGCGCAATTGTAGAAGACATAACGCTACCCATTACAGAAAAGTATGGAGTAGCATGTTACTATCTCCTCGCAATGGCCGAAGCCTCAACCAATCTAGCAAAATATTCAGGATTAAGATACGGAAAGCAAGAAAAAATTGAAGGAACGTTCAATGAATACTTCGAATCAACACGAGATACGTTCAACACCGAAGCAAAAAGAAGAATCATCATCGGTACATTCGCGAGAATGGCCGGCTTCCGAGATGCATATTACTTACAGGCAACTAAAGTCAGAACTAAAATCATCGACGAGTACAAGAAAGCCTTCAAGAAAGTAGATATTCTCATTTCTCCAACCATGCCCTTCGTTGCCCCAAAATTCTCAGACATAAAGAAATTATCTCCCTTACAACACTACCAATCCGACATCATGACCGTCGGCCCCAATCTAGCCGGTCTCCCCCACATGAGCATTCCTGTGGGAGAAGATAAAGAAGGCATGCCGATTGGCTTACTCATAATTGCAGATCATCTCCAAGAGGAGACGTTAATGAAGGTAGGTACCAAACTATGAAGTTCACGAGCGACGTAGTAATAGGTTTAGAGGTCCACATCGAGCTAAAAACCGAAACAAAACTATTTTGCGGCTGCTCCAGAACCGGATCACAAGAGCCCAATTCCAGAACCTGCGAAATCTGCCTAGGTCACCCTGGCTCAAAGCCAGTCGTCAACAAAAAAGCAATCGAGTTCGCACTCAAATTAGCATTAGCAACCAAATCCCAAATCGCAGACACCCTTATCTTCTCAAGAAAGAGTTATTTCTACCCTGATTTATCAAAGAATTATCAAATCTCCCAATACGAACTACCGCTTGCTGAAAAAGGCCATCTCACCCTGTCAGATGGAACAAACATCAACCTAACAAGAATTCATCTCGAAGAAGACCCCGCATCCTTAATCCATCCCTCCGGCCTAGCAGCCTCACAATATGTCTTAATCGACTACAATAGGTCCGGAAATCCATTAGTAGAACTAGTAACCGAACCCGAGATGACCTCTCCCGGTGAGGCAAGAAACTTCATGAAACAATTAATTACCATCCTAGAATATCTAGAAATCTTCGACAGCGACGAGTGCATCATCAAAGCAGATGCAAACGTTTCGATCAAAGAATCAAATTATCAAAGAGTAGAAGTAAAAAACATCACCGGATTCAAAGAAATCGAACGCGCATTGAAATACGAAGTAGCAAGACAACAAAAAGCCGTAAAAGAAGACGAAAAAATCCAAGCAGAAACCAGATCATGGGATGCAGATTCAGGAACCTCCACCACCTTACGCTTAAAGGAATCCGAAGAAGAGTACGGCTACATCATCGACCCCGATCTTGTGCAAATAGAATTAACCGAGGAATGGACGAAGAAAATCGAGCAAAGCATGCCAGAATTAGCACATGAAAAGTCCAAGAAATTCTCCGAGCAAGGCATCTCTGAAGAAATGGCCTCAATCATCAGTAAAGATAAATCCCTAGCAGAACTCTACGAGGCAGTCTCCAAGAAAGTAGATCCCGACCTAGCTGCGAAATGGATTAGAAGAGAATTGCCTCGAGTACTAAAATTCGCAAAAAAGAAGCTCGACGACACCAAAATCAAGGACCACCACTTAATCGAACTCCTAACAAGCATAAAAGCATCCAAAATAACAGAAACCGTAGGACAAAAAATCCTAGAAACCCTTGTACATACCGATCTCGATATCAAAAAGCACATCAAAGACGAAAAACTAGAAGCAGTTGCAGATAGCAGCGAATTGGAAACACACTGCAAAGCCGCAATCAAAGAAGCCCCACAAGCAGTAGAAGACTACAAAGCCGGCAACGAAAAGTCACTAAATTTCATCGTCGGTCTAGTAATGAAAGCCACTCGCGGCCAAGCCTCGCCTCCAGAAGTCTTAGAAGTTCTGAAGAAATTACTATGATTTTTGTCACCACTCCGGAATAATATCTAGCAGAAATGTTTATATATGAGATAACCAACCTGAAATGTGATAGTAATCTATCACCTCTTTTTCCCTTGTGAGGCCTTCACGGGCCTTACTGGGGTTTTTCAATCTCTAAAATCTGAAGATTGTAGGCTGCGTCCTCGTACGAAGGACTAATTTCCAGAGCCTTCAAGAAAGCCTTCCGAGCACCCTCTACCTCGCCATAGCGTGCATACAGAATTCCTAAGTTATTATATGCTTCATAATACAGTGGATCGAGAGAAACCGCAGTCAACAGAGCATCTCGAGCCTCATCTGGCTTTCCGAGCTCCTGATACGCAATACTCAAGAAATTATGCGATTTAGCATACGTAGGATCCAACTGAATAGACTGATTCAAGGCCCGAACCGCAACCCCATACCTCTCTAAACGAATATAGGCAACCCCTAAATTAGAATACGCCCTGAAATTCTTTGAATCAATTAAAATAGCATTCTGATAATACGGAATTGCCTCCTCATACTGACCAATACGATCATACGCAAAGCCCAAGTTATT
>CAZBLF010000010.1:0-35099 GCA_964492935.1 uncultured Methanosarcinales archaeon | reverse complement strand
TTTATCATCCATGTAAATTCCTACGGAGGTGCTACCATTTGTGAACACAGTGGTGTTCTCAATGATAGTATTATTAGAAAACTGCAACAAAATTCCTGGAGAATTTGATTGTGCAGTACCTACAGCATACTGCCGAACATCACAATTATGAATACGTACGTTATTCGCCTTCGAGATGTTGATTCCTGCACCCACTCCACTATTTGCATACGTGATATTAAAACCACGACAATCCAACGTAACATTAGTCGCATTGATAGTCAAACAAGTATAATATGAGGAAGATGCAATATTCTTAGCAAGAGAATAATTCTGCCCAATCGTTCCTAAAACAGCTCCACAACCAGCAACATTCTCCTGTACACCCGAACCAGACAAATTCATAATCATGAAACGTTCATCCTCTGTACCATACTCCAATAAACGAGCAATTACTCCTCCTCTCTCCACCGTAGCTCCCGTATTCAACTCCTCCACCGAAAAGCCGACAACATCCGGACAGTCAGCCGTTACATTCTCAAGAATATTTTCGTGCGGACACACAATAACACCCATCTCCTCTCGCGAAGGAACAAACAAGGTGTGATTCTTAGGAACGTTCGTAACACTAGTAAAATTAGTCACCGTAGTCCGCTCATCCTGATTAATACTCATGTTCGTCAGATTAACATTACCTGTGGAAAAGTTTGCATGTAGCGAAACCCGCAATCCCCAAGTAGGATGAGTAAAGTTAATCTCCTGATCACTTGAATATGTAGTACCCTCAACAATCGAACTGTCCGAAGTTCCATTTACAACATATCCTGAAGTTCCGACATCAGGACCATCAAATTGATTACCCGAAACAGATGCCGCACACTCTCCGCCAGCAGTCATTGTACCATACGTACTATCAAAATTACCGTCAGTAAGTGTTGCATCACATGCATCTCCTGTGTCACATGCCGTTGAACCGCCGTCATGGGAGTTATAATAGCTGGTCATACCTTCATTATAACAAACATAGCCTGAGGTAATGCACAGATCCATGAATGTTGATGCCGAATCATAAGCCCAGATCCCATCTTGCACCCAACCTGTGGCAGCTGTCGCGGAATCACATGCCCAAGAATACTCACTGGAGCTGCAGCTACTATCGCAATCGACCACTTTCGAATCCGAAATATCGGCAACTGCACAATCCTGATCGGTGCAATCTAAAACTGCCGGGCCAGTCGTAGTAGAACAAGCATCATCCAGACAGATACCTTCAGCAGTCGGATCAAAACCGCCTGATGCAGAAACACAAGTCTGCAATTCTGTAGAAGAACACATGTCATATTCATCCCCGTCATGGAAGTCTGTTGCAGCCCCATTGGTAAGACCAGTACCATGCTCACCACTAGCTGGCATGGTTGCACAGGTAGCTCCACCCGATCCATCCGAACATATTCCTTCATTCTCCCAATATCCATCGTAGTAGCTACAGCTCGACCCATAATGTCCGTCACATTCGATAGAGGAATGACAATCATCGGTAGATTCCAACGCATAATCATCATCCATATCGATACAGGTATCATCGCCTGGATCAAGGAAGTTACATCCGGCCCCATTTCCAGTATTCCCGTACCCATCATCACAATCTGCACCCACATCATTCTTCGCATACGCAGTCAAATTTCCAAAACTAAACGCCTGCCAGTGCTTTCCCGTTGTCAATTCGACAATCGTATGATAACCAGTAGTATTACACGTGTAGTTGATTACCTTAATTGCCGTCAAATTCAAACTCTGATTAAGTGTTTCATTGAAACTAACCTCTGTATCATTTCCAATCACAAACCGTACCGAATCAAGTGAGAAATTCTCAGCTCGACTCCACAGGATTTCCTCATTACACGATAATTCCGTAGGCAACAAATCATTAGTAGAAACATTACTATCCGTATAATACTCTGAATACGTAGTCCCGTTCATCGCCTCAATCGTCAAATTAGCAACTCCCGTAACATTGAATGCAACCGTCCACTCACCACCAAGTACCGGATAACTCTGCACATTCAAAATAGTCAAAGAAATCTCATACGTCTGATTCGAAAGATGAGGAACATTCCATTCAATGTAATCGATCAAACTGTTGTTATTCGTATCAAAGGCAAAGAACGCAACCTCATTACGAGAATCATTAACAAGATGATGCACCGTTATATGCTCTCGCGGCAATTCTTGCGACAACCTACTAAACGCAAGCACATCCTCATAGTGAATATCCGAACTAATGTGCACTAATCTAACTGCTCCCGTCACATTCTCCTCGACCGCTCTTGGACCTTCAGTGTAATATTCAATTTCTACCGATGAAACCGGCTGAGTAATAAGAACACTATCCACAACCTCTTCATCCACTAATTCAGCAACAACCAAACCCGTAATCGAATCACCAGAAACCCATTCAACAAATCGTGTCAACAAACCAGGTTCCTCATCAACAACCACTACAAATCCAGTAATCAGATTCTTTTCAAGCTGCAGATCCAAAATCTCAGAGTTAATCCGCCGTACCTCATCCACCGCAGTAGGATCATCTAGAATGACACTTCTTTTCTCATCCTGCAACTTCTGCTCCAGTACCTCGATCTTCCCAACCTCAATTTCAGTATAGAAATCACTCAAATTCCGAGCACGGCCACTCTCAGTTAGAAGAACTCGACCAGCATCCAACTCACGATTAGTCTCTATATCAATAAGAGTAATATTAATCAGATCATGAGAAAGATTGACAGAAAGATTCGTCACCGCACGTTCAGCCGTAACCCGCTTCACCCAACGAACCGGAGTACCTATCCTAACCGCACCACTCTCGAGCGTCTCAGTAACCACAACATCATCCGAAGTAAAGGGCTTCTCAACAACCGAAATAGTAAAGATATTCGAAACCGCAGTCAAGTAGCTATCATTCGCCGTTACAAAAGAAGCACGAGTTCCAGTAAAGCCAGGATGAGGCGTAATCGTCAAAATATCTCCTCTAACAATAAAGTCAATATTTTCAGATGTATACGGAGTATACGCCAAAGCTCCGGAACTACCAAAGTACTGACTCAAATCAACAGTAGCAGTGTAATTCTCATACACTGTAACATTAGAAATGTCTGCAACAAGAGCAGGAGGGTTATCCGGTATCGAAAGCTGTTCAGCAATCCCATATCCAATACCTTCAATCCTCAACGATGCATTGTCAACCTCAATCCTCAGGACATAAGCCGAAGCATTCAACCCAACAAGACCACACGTATCAACACACACCTCTTCTAACGAATCGGTCTCAAAGATCGCCTCCATTGCCACTTTATTCGAATACTGAATATCCGATCTAGGAATAGAAAAGTCAACATCATACAGAATCGTCTGCACCTCAACAATATTTTCCTTTACAGCTCCATACCTTCCGAGTGATAAGAAAAAGTCACTATCCCATTCAGCAGAATACGGCAAACCCACAAACGTACAACATGCGTCATCCCCATAACATGCCACTCTCTCACTATTAACCTCCCAAACGCTACAGAGGTTGTCACTAACCACATCAAGCGAAGGAGTAAATCCAAGAATCTGATCAGACTCAGAGGAAGCTACACTAAGAGAGAGCGAAGCATTCTCAACAGCTTCAGCTTCAGCATCAATAGAAACCGCTCCCTGCTTATACACCAGGTACTCTGCATCCTCAGTTACCAAAGTTACTCGAACCGAGCCGCTACCCTCAACAACACCATTCAACTTCAAACTTCTCAAATCTCCAGGGGTTGACGGGAACCAAGTATACAAATACGTACTTTCTCCGACGGAATCCTCCCACTCACTTCCAATAACATCCTCATACGCAACCGTCCGATCAACCACCACAAATCCAGTAATCTGCGAATCGGAAAAGAAAGGAATGAACATTGCTGCCAATGCTAAGCAAGCAACAACTACGCCAAACGCATGTACGCCACGGAAAGACTTATTCCTCATTGTCCAACCTCTCCTGCTTAATCTCTTTCAGAATAACCGTACCTTCTACCGTCTCAATAAAGCGCAATTTAGTTTTAGAAGTCCAGCCTTTTGCCTCTGCTAAGTCCTTAGGAATAGTAAGTTTGTACTGCCCGTTATTTACAACTACTTTGACCATTTAGTATTTTACCAATTTAGTACTAATTTATACTTAATTTAAGCCTATTATAGTACTATTTCTTTAAAAAGGTTTCGCCTAATTACGTCAAATTTGCACTTTTCACAACTGGAAAGGAAAGAAGCGATATTCTTCAACAATCAAAACACATTCATAATCTCAAAAACGATTTTTCTAGTATCGATATATTTATTAACCGCTTCGGCTTCCTACTCGTGGGGGGTAAACGTGAAATCATCGATTGTTTTCTTAGGTACTGGCCAAGGAAGTCAGGTTGTAGGACGCGGTAGATTAAGTTCTGGCGGTTTCGTACTACAAGTAGACGAAAATCAGTTTCATATAGATCCCGGTCCCAATGCACTCATGCAATCCGCACTCTGCGGAGTCAATGTGCGCGGCACCAACGGAATTTTTGTTACGCATCGTCATCTGCACCACTGTAACGATCTCAATGTACTCATAGATGCGATGACCGTCCATGGAGTAGATAAACAAGGAGTATTAGTAGGAGAACAATCCGTAGTGCAAGGTACGGAAGAACTTCCAGCAATCCTCCAACCAAGAACCAAAAACTTTCTAGAAAAAACACTAGTACTCAATCCAAGACAACGCATTGGAATAAATGCAATTGAGATTGTAGCACTCACTACTCAACACGGCGACACCCCGTCCATCGGCTTCACCTTCCATACACCCTACTTTTCTCTCGGCTACACCGGAGATACCTCATTAACGGACGATCTCATCAAAGATCTCAAGGGAATCCACATCCTCATCATGAATGTTCCGGGAGTTAACAAACAAGCAGCGCAAGATAATCTAAGCATCGAAGATGCAATCGACCTCATCACTGCGGTCGAACCACGCCTCGCAATTCTAACCCATTTCGGCAATAGCGTTCTGGATGCAGATCCACTCCATCAAGTCAGAGAAATCCATAAAGCAACCGGCGTCCAAACCATCGCTGCAAGAGATGGAATGGTCATCAATCCACTTTCTTATTCCGTCGACAAGGGACAACGAACTCTAATTGAAGGCATGCAACAACTTTAGAAAGCCAACGTTGCGAAATAGCCCAGCAAACAACCAGCCGTGATCGCAGGCATCGCAGGATAAAACTTTCCCTTCTTTCCAAGAAATAAAAGCGCTCCCAAAAAAAGCGTAGCAAAAACCGGAATCAAAAGCGTCTTCAAAAATGCAGTACCGGGAGAACTCAAAATCAATCCCTTAAAAATAACTCCAGAAAATAAAAGAGTAAAACCAATATCTCCACCACCTAGAATTGCCACCCTGCCTGCTTGAGGAGCTGGCAATTTCTTTAACTTCTTCCCTGGCTTCACACCACCCACCATCAAGCCCGCAAAAACCTTCGCCTTCGTCTGAAACTTCGCCATGGTCACCATATGTTTAACCTTGTTAACCGCGATATAATCGTACACCGATATCGCCAACAATAAGAAGATCGCCGACACCACATTAATCACCGGAACAAAAATAGCTGCCAATCCGCCATAAATAAAAAGCTCAGTCAAATTATGAATGATCGGATTATTTCGTCGAACTTTGTAAAATGCAACAACAACACTTACCGCGATCGCACTAATTGCAGGAACAAAAGCAGCCAGCGAAATCGTCAAACAAATCACCACCGCTAATCCATACCAGACTTTCCATAAAGTAGTTTTGTTAAATTTAATCAACAACAATACTAAACACGTCCCCACTAAGATCGCAGCAATAATATACAGAAAGGATGTACTTTGCTCAATCGGCGGCCGCTCCAAATCGAAGGGCAGCTCCTTAAACACCAATTCGCCCTCTCGAGCAGCATCAACATCAATATAATTCTGAATCACAAATAATCCAATAATCTGAGCAACAAAAAAGAGCCCCAATAAAATTGAAGTCGTCTTTACATTATGTTTCATCCCCCTATTATCGAGACTCCAATATATAAACATATCCCTCAAAAGAAAAAAAAGAAAAAAATGCGGAGAGGACACACAAAACTCTTAAATAATACTCTTCGGTCCTCGACACTAAAAGCAATTATAGAGTTTCGCTAATCAGCCCAAACCGCAAACCCAAAGATTTCTTCACGCTACCGAAAGAAATCTCAAGATGAGGTGGGGAAATTAAAATGAAAAATAACGTAATTTTGGATATGTCTGCAGTGATGAAAACGTATCAATCTTCACAAAAAAAGCAATTTGACCGTCTTAAGAAAAGGAGATGGCTACCCCTACTGCAAGAGACCAAGTTTGCTCGCGTCTCGGCATATATGGTGGCAAAAGTGATGGGCGATGGCAATCTTGATGCCCTATTTACGTGTCGTTTTGCAGGAACGATTGAGGACCTCTCGAATCTCAAGAAACTGATAAAGGAGAACTATTCTCTACCGGAATCAAGTTTACCTCTAAGGATGAGAAAAAGTAAGGGAATCAGCTACCTGCTACAAGTGAATGACTGTCTATTTGGTAGGTATGTCTACGCCCTGGGGGCCCCAATAGGGAACAAAACCAAAAAAGTATTCTCAGTTCCTCAGTGGATAGTGCGCTCCAAACCACTAGCAAGAGCATTCTTGCAAGGTATTTTTGATGACGAGCTAGCGACTATAAAACTAAAAAGAAATCGTTTTATCAGAGAGGCTCGGTTCCACATGACTAAAATTAAGAAATATCAGAAAGAGCTAACTGGTTTCATATCGCAGATTAAACATCTTACCGAAAGCTTCTCGGTGAAGTGCAGCAAAATCGACTCACCAAGTTTCCAATCTCTACAAAAGGATGGAAGTAAGACCTACAGCCAAGGATTTCGAATATTGGGAAATAGAATGAATATACTAAAGTTTCGAGAAAACATAGGATTTAGACTCAACGAGTACAAAAAGGGTGAACTCAACGAGTGTATTGATTATGTAAATAAAAACTATAAAAGAAAAAATGTGGGGAGAGGGTTTCGAACCCCCGTATCCACTAAGGAAATAGATTTCGCCCAAGTAGATAGCAAAATCATCGCTTGACGCTCATCACTTAACTAATTTGAGTCTATCCCGTTTGACCACTCCGGCATCCCCACAAGAGTGAAAGTAAATAGAACTAGGATCTGTATAAAAACCTTACCCCATCGCATTCAATTGATGTTCAATCGTATCTAATTCATTCTCGATTTTGTCCAATTCAGAATGTGCAATCGGAGTAGGAGCAGCTTTTTGTTTAGGCTTCGGAGCAATCTTAACCGGCCGCTCCTCTTTTTTCAGCGTTGACTGTTTAACTTTTGGCAACGCACCTCTCAACTTACCAACAAGCTGCGTAATCTCCTCAACATGGCCTTTTAACGTCGTAAACGAACTATGCTTCTGCTTTCTAATCTGCTTAAACTCCTCGAACGCCTTCAGCATCTCGAGCGTATCCTTTAAATTAGTTAACACTACCCTTCTAATCTGTGGTGCACCCTGCAATCCCACGTACAATGCTTCATCTTTTTTCTGTTTCGCCATAGCTATGCAGGAGGTCTAAACATCGTTCTGTCTAAATCATCCATTTTTCCTTCAATATCATCAAGCTTCTGTCCCCATGCACCCAATTCAGTATCCTCTCGGTGCTTCAGATGCTTAATCTGCTCTATCGTACTGCGAGCATCATGAATTTTACTTTTCACCTTTGCCACAATATCTAAAACAGATTTGTAATCATCAATTTTTACGAATACTCCGTCATCCATCTTGGTCACCTCTAGTTATGCGGTAAATAACACCTTGTCCATTTTTGCTAATCTTTGCTGAATATCAATAATATCCTCTCTAAACGAGGCATATGCCTTATCCTCATCGCCCACATATCCCGAAATATCGGAAACATAGTGATGTATCCGCTTCAAATCTTCGCGCGACGTCTGCATATCTCCTAAAACACGCTCGAACGATAACACCGACAAGAATGCAGCATCATCACGAATAATCTTATCTTGCGCCCCACCCTGCATCGCAGGATGATCCTCTGGAAACAAATCACCAAACGAAGGTCCTTCCTGAATAGCCTTATGAGGAGTTCTCATAGGTTTCGGTGGAGGCATCGCCTGAGGATTAGGAATGTGATCAGGATGAACAGGTGGTTTCGGCATAGGCGGCATCACAGGTGGTTTAGGAAAGTGAGGTGCCTCATGATGTGCAGGTGGTTTCGGAAAGTGATCATGATGCTCTGACGGTTTAGGAAAGTGATGTGGAGCAGTATGATGAACAGGTGGTTTCGGCATCTCCGGAAGATCATGATCAAGCGTATCTTCCGGTGAAGGCAACGGCGGCAAATCATCAAGTTTCAAATCATCAACCGTTTTCAAACCATGATCTCCAGTAGAAAGCGGTTCCAATTCCGGCAAATCATCATCTAAATCCGGCAACGGTGGAAGCTCATGATGTTCGTCATGATGTGGTTTCAGGTGTCGAGGCAACAATTCACCATCAAGCTCTCCTCCTTTACTGCCCGTAACTTCATGCAGTTTCGGAGGTTCTGGAGGTAAATCTAGAGTAACGCCCTTATCCTGTTTCTTGAACATATCTAAAAAACTTATAATACTCACCCCGTAACAACTATTTGCAACTTTTGGCTATTAAAGCTTTTAGGTGCATTTGACAATGGTAACAACACAAAGATATATAAAGGAAAAACCTTAGAAAATCATCAATCGACAATGGACCCATTCGAAAAAGAAGAAGAACCACTCACAAAGAAAGGGCGAGCCTGGAAAGTAACTAAGGCAGTGCTATTAACCAAATTCAATTCCAATATTCTAACCTTTCTCGTTGTAGCAATCATTTCCATAACCGGATTCCACATGGTATTCTCTGAAGAGAACATCACCGGAAACGTCATCATAGAACAGAACATGAGCTGTCCCGAAGTTTCATGTCCAGTATGCATCCAACAAGAATGCTCGCAGGACTGTTCACTCTGCCCCACAAAAACGAAAGTAGAAGCAGTAGAATCAATAAAAATACGCTGCGATGATGGATCGCTAGTAAATGAAAATGAAGTCTGCTCCTTAAACTTTCCCGAGGTAGATGATTTGGCATCAGGCTCCGTCTCCGGAATTACACTTTCAATTGACAACGTCGAGTTTGAAGAAAATAAGGAGGACGATGGGTTTGTTACTGCAGTCGAATACACCATCATCAACAAAGCCGATTATCCCATTGTTCCGAGAATAGAAATTAAAGTGTATAAGGAGTGGACTTCAACCATACGCAATGGTGATCCCAACAAACATCTCATTCTCGAGACCGTAGTTCCCGCAAATAGCTATGTACAAAGAAAAGACGCCGCAAGAATCTACTTCAAAGGAAAGCAACAAAAAGTAAGATTGCTACTTGTAGACTCCCTCCCCAACAAAGACGAAGATATCATCGCAGTCGTAAAAGAAATCGAATTGGACTAATCACGATCTCGCTCAGCAAAGTAAGATTTCAAGTAATCATATTCATTCTCGCATCAAGTGTAGGTGACGCAACAGTTCTGATTAACGAAATCCATGCCGATCCATTTGAGGACGACTCACTCAACGAATGGATCGAGCTCTACAACAACGAATCCCAATCCGTAAACGTGTCAGGCTGGTATATTGGAGATGAAAAAGAAAACGATACACTAGAGGGCGGCCTCTTTCTCGGACTTGGAACCATCATTCCGGGACATGCCTTCGCCATCATCACCGATTACGCTACTCGAGTCTACAATAATTTCGACATTAATCCAAGCACAATAAAACTCTACGTCACTGATGATGCGATGGGAAACGGTCTCAATAATCCAGGGGAAACCTTCAATCTATATGACAATAATCTTCAACTCATAGATTCCGCAACCTACTCTCAATCCATCAAAGGCCTCTCACACGCTCGATTCAACAATTCCTTCTCCCCTGCTAACGCCACACCTGGACTACCCAACAACGGTTCAAGAATCGCCACACCCAGCACCGGATGCGATTGGTACCTTGAAGTCCTGATGAATAAAACCGTTTTCGAACCCCAAGACGAATTCGAATGGCAGCTGAGAGCTAAAAAACAGTATGGCAATAAAACAATCACCTCTGCCACCGCATCCATTCGCGACCTTACCGGAAACTTCGTAAAATCCTACAAACCCTGGACCAATCGCACCGTAACCTCAAGAAAATCCTCATCTAAATACTCTCCTAATCTCAAAAAAGGAAAATCCTATCTACTTACAGCACAAATGGAAGTCAACTGCGAAGATCAAGAATTAGCAAGCAACTCAATCCAACAAATCTTCACCCTTTTGGACGATCCACTCGGAAACGATTCCAATATCATAATAGAAAAAATATACGATCTCGGGTCTGATGAGACAGCATCCTTCGGCCAGACCATACGTGCCAAAGTAAAAGTGTACAAAGGCGACACAAAAAAAGAGGTCGTGGCATTGTGGATGGAAAACGAAGAGCATAAAATAACAAAACAATCCAAAGTCTATCTTCCAGATATCTTCACCCATTACGAAATCACAATCCCGGTGCAAATAAAACCTAATTGCGATCTAGACTATGAATCCGACACCTACATCCTCAAAGCGCAAGGACTAGGCGACGAAACCGCATTTCAGATTGAAGTTGCAGGCACCCAAGACTCCATCTGCCCCAAAGAAAGCCTTGCCAAACAGCAACCCGATCTCCTCGTAGACATTACTGAGTATCCTACCGACGCCAGGAGCAATAGCCAGATAGAAACCACCATCTACATAGAAAATAACGATAACCGCCATCACAATCTGAAAATGTGGAGCTATCTCTTCAAAGGCAGCACCTCCTATTCTGGGGAACGCGAATCGAACCTCAAGGAAGTCTTCATTGAGAAACGAGGATCCAAGCAAACCGTATTCAAAAACAATCTAGAAGATATTCCGGCTGGCGATTACAATCTCATGCTCCGCTACACGGTGGATGATGGCGAAAAAGAAAAGCGAGTGCTACGTACAATACAGATCATCGGTGAAAGTGAAGAACCAACAATCACGAATACTCTACAAGAAAACCCAGAAACCATCCTCACCGCAACAAATACTCAATCACAAATTCCACCAGTCACTGGGAATTTCATCACCGTATACGAATCAACCACCTTTAAAACGAAAGAGATCGGCGTCTATCTCTTCGCCGTGCTCATGACCCTCTATGCCATCACACTTACCCTTAAACGATAGCAATATTTTTAAAGAAACTTTTACTCCAAGAACCTATGGCAGATGCAACAACATACCCCATCAGAGCGCGTACCATCCTCGAGGTACTAGGCAAACCTAAAGCCCACGTTGAAAAAACGATACGTATGCTTGTCGAGGAAATCAAAGAAAATTCCGATATCTCTATCCTCAATGAGAAATTCGAACCTCCTAAGAAACTAGAAAAATCACTGTTTTCAACCTATGTCGAAATTGAAATGGTTGCTAAAGGAATGGATACTTTAGTAGGATTCTGCTTCGACTACATGCCAAGTTCTATTGACATCGAAAAACCAGCAGAGCTCCTGCTAAAAAATAGCGACATCTCCGCAGTATTCAACGATCTCCAAGCAAAACTCCACCAGGTAGACATGGTTGCCAAACAACTACGTGCCGAAAGTACCTTTCTCAAAAATAATCTCAATAACATGCTCCGCAATAATATTGCCGTACTCATTTCAGTCGGGAGAAACACCTATGAGAAGCTGGAAAAGCTCTCCGGAATCGATCCAGAGCGGCTGAAGGAATTCCTAGACCAGGAAGTCAAAGAAGGAAAACTCACTCTGAAAGACGATGAATACGAAGTAGCAAAAAGCGAATAAGCAGATTTACCTTGGGGGTTACACCTGCACGCAGCTATAGCAAAGGCAAAAAATATTCGAACATAGATATTGCCTTTGCTTATTAGGAAAAGCAAACAAAAGTTCGATAATTATTTGCTTTGAGTATACAACGTCACAGCATTTATATACCTGCTATTCAATTAAGAAAAAGAGGACTGATGACACTAAAATACAAAATAGAAGCACTACTGTTCTCTTCGGGTCGCAGAATGACGCTAGAAGAGCTAGAAACCTTCACCAAAGCTACTCCTGAAGATATTAGAGAAACACTAAAAGAACTTGAACAAGAATACAAACAGCGTCACTCCTCCATCCACATCATAGATGATGGAAATGCCTGGAAATTAACGGTAAAAGACGAACACATCGAAAGCGTAAGACAGGTAGTAACCAAAACCGAACTCTCCAAAACATTATTAGAAACATTAGCCGTCATCGCATTCAAGTATCCCATCAAGCAAGCTGATTTAATTAAAATTCGAACCAACAAAGCCTACGATCATCTCTCCGAATTAGAAGAGTTAGGCTACATCACCAGACAAAAGTTCGGACGAACAAGATTAATCAAACTAACAGAAAAATTCTTCGAGTATTTCGATCTTCCAGAAGACAAATTAAAAGAAAAGTTCCAAGACTTCGAAGGTATCGCTAAGGCAATCACCGATAAAGAACAAGAAATCGACACCATCAAACGCGATCAGAAAACAGATGCAAAAAAAGCTGGGGCGGAAATAGATCTAGTCGAAGCGGATGGTACCGTAACAGAATTAGAACAATTTGACGAACCACAAGACGAATTAGAAAAAGAAAAACAAGAAAGCGTCCAAGTCATAGAAGAAAAAGTCGGCAATCTAGACGTGGTAGACGTTCCTGAAGATGAAGAAGCAGAACCAGAGGAAGAATCCAATGAAGAAGGTCTCGAATACACAGAAGAGATGGGCGAAGAGGTCGTTGATGAAGTAGAAGGCATGGTTACTGGAGAAAAACCCAAAAAATCATCCGCCGAAGTTGAATCCGATGTCGACGCAAAAGTCGATGAACTCCTCAGAAAATCCACTGGCAACCAAGAAGAAGAAACGGATGAAGAAGAGCCAGAAGAAGAGGAAGACGACACAACCGAAGAGGAACCAGCTGAAGAAGAAACTCCTGAACAAGAAGAAGACAAAGAACAAGAACCTCCAAAAAAACTAGAAGATGTTGATGAAGAATTACAAGAAGAAATCCCTCATGCAGAACCCAATAAAGATCCTGAAAAGTTAGAAAAAGAAGAAAAAAAGAAATAACCTTATTCTTCCGGAATTAAGATCCAAGCGATCAGGTAAATCAAAACACCCGTTCCTAAGCTTGCCAAACTCAACAAGACCCATACCAACCGAACAACCGTAGGATCAATCCCAAGATATTTTCCGACACCTGCACATACTCCTCCCAACAAACGATTTCTCTTTGATCGTACCAACTTTTTTCCTTTATGTTTTGTCATCTTCGTACCTCCACGTGTTCCAACGAGTAAATAGAGCAGTGCCCCTATCAACGGAAAGAAAAGAATGATCACAATCCATAAAAGCTTTTCTGCAGGATCCCTCTTACTCCGTAAACAATCGATAAACGCCCAAACCCAAAACACAACTACAAAAAGAGCAATAAAGAGGCAAAATAACACCATCATTGTCGGGAAGGCAAAAATCCACTGCATCATAACCAGAAGGAATGAATTGACATTTATAAGAATATATGTGGCCCAGTCAACAAAACCCATAAAAACACAAACTCATTACCTCAAAATATGTTCTACTTCCTAGTCCGCTGTCCACAATGCAAGAACCAAATGAAATACTCCTGCCCAGATCAAAATATCATGAAAAAACGAAAGCAATGTGTCTACTGCTCAAGATCTTTCAAAGTCCGAGATAACTTAACCAAAGACAGCAACAAAACACCCAAAATAACCACATATGGCACCTTCACCGACGGGCTCAAACCTTAGAATTCTTAATCGAGAAGCCTTTAAACACTAAAATTTAATCCAAACGTTTATATATCAAAGTGCACTATCAATTACACAAGATATGCACTTTGATTATTGTGAACGAACAATAAATACGCTATCATAAAAGGAGTGAACATAAAGCAAGTTCCCCTCCATAGTACTAGAAACTTCTCAATATGGACGAACCAAAACAACATTCAGGAGAGAAAATAGTCCCCAGAATAATCGAGGACGAGATGCGACAATCCTATGTAGATTACGCTATGTCCGTTATTGTAGGTCGTGCCCTACCTGATGTCCGGGATGGTTTAAAGCCCGTACACCGAAGAATTCTCTTTGCAAGCAATGAATTAGGCCTCCAATCAAATAAACCCTTCAGAAAGTGCGCAAGAATCGTTGGAGACGTTCTCGGTAAGTACCATCCGCATGGCGATACCGCTGTTTACGATTCATTGGTGCGAATGGCACAAGATTTCTCGCTAAGATATCCACTAATCAATGGTCATGGTAATTTTGGAAGCGTAGATGGAGACAATGCAGCTGCAATGCGTTACACCGAAGCCAAAATGCAAAAGCTTGCAGAAGAACTACTAGAAGACATCGACAAAGAAACCGTACCGTTCCAAGACAACTTCGATGGATCGCTAAAAGAACCCACCGTACTACCTTCTAAAGCTCCTAATCTCTTAATTAATGGATCATCCGGTATCGCTGTAGGCATGGCAACCAACATCCCGCCACACAACCTCAACGAAACCTGTGATGCAGCAATAGCCTACATCGACAACACCGAAATTGACATCGATGAGATGATGCAACACATCAAAGCCCCCGATTTCCCAACAGGAGGAATCATCTGTGGCACTGCCGGAATTAAATTAGCATATAAAACAGGTAGAGGTAAGGTCATTGTACGTGCAAAATCCCAAATCGACAACGACAAAAACAGAATCATCGTTACAGAGATACCTTACGCCGTCAACAAAGCAGATCTCATCATCAATATTGCAAACCTAGTCAAAAACGACAAGATCCCAGGCATTTCCGACATCAGAGACGAATCCGACCGAGACGGTATGCGCATCGTCTTCGAACTAAAGAAAGATGCCAACGCAGAAGTCATTCTCAATCTCCTCTACAAGCATTCCCGTCTACAAGATTCATTCGGAATTGGAATTGTTGCACTCGTAGAAAACCGACCTAGAAGATTAAACCTCAAAGAACTCATCCACTACTTCGTAGAACATCGAAAAGTGATGGTGACGAAAAGGACACAATACGACCTCAAAAAGGCAGAGGAACGCGCACATATCCTTGAAGGATTATTAAAAGCATTAAACGATATCGATAACACCGTCACCCTCATCAAAGAAAGCAAATCCGTTGACGAAGCTAGAAAAAAATTAATGGGAGCATTAGTCATTTCAGAAATTCAGGCAAATGCCATCCTCGAAATGCGTCTTTCTAGATTAACTGCATTAGAACAAGACAAAATAAAGCAAGAACATGGCGAACTACTCAAAAAGATCGAACATCTCAAAGGAATCCTGGCATCAGAACAAAAAATACTCGACATCATAAAAGCTGAGCTCAACGAATTAAAAGAAAAGTTCGGTGACGAAAGAAAAAGCATAATCACCGATATGGAACTAGAAACGTTCGACATGGAAGACCTCATCAAACAAGAGCGTATGGTACTCACCATTACACATTCAGGCTACATTAAGAGACAACCACTAGACGTCTACAAACAGCAAAAACGCGGCGGTAAAGGAGTTATTGCAGCAGGAACAAAAGAACAAGACTTCGTCGAAGATCTCTTTGTTGCAGACACCCACGCCCATATTCTGTTTTTCACCGATCAAGGAAAAATCCACTGGCTGAAAGTCTACCATGTTCCAGAAGCATCACGCCAAGCACTAGGAAAGTCCATCGCAAACCTACTTGATCTCGGAGAAAACGAAAAGATAACTGCGTTTATTCCAGTAGCTGAATTTAAAGAAGGTCAAAACCTAATCATGACCACACGAAAAGGAACCGTAAAGAAAACCGAATTAAAAGCATACTCCAGACCGAGAAAAGGAGGAATCATTGCCATCACCCTCGACGGAGATGACGAATTAATAACGGTAAAGAAAACCGATGGAAGTAAACAAATCCTCATTGCAACGAAAAACGGAATGGCAATCAAGTTCAATGAGCAAGATGTTCGAGCAACTGGAAGATCTGCCAAAGGTGTTCGCGGAATCAACCTCAAAAACGACGACGAAGTCATCGATATGGTCATCGGCCAAGATGAAAAGAGTCTATTAACGATCACCGAGAATGGATATGGAAAACAAACAAGCATCGAAGAGTATCGATTGATTGGTCGTGGAGGTGTAGGCGTCAAAAACATCATCTGCTCCGAAAGAAATGGAAAAGTCATCGCAATAAAATCCTTAGAAACAAACGATGAAATCATGTTTATCTCTAGAAAAGGAATCACCATCCGTACCGCAGCTTCCGGCATCTCCGTAATCGGCCGTGCAACCCAAGGAATGCGCCTCATGCGCCTGTCTGAAGGCGATAAAGTAGTTGCAGCTGCCAAGATTATCAGCGAAGAGACAACTCCGGAAAATGGCAATGACGAAACACCACCCGAAGATGAATCAACTGAAGAACCAGCAAAAGACCAATCACCTTAAATAAAGAAAACTATTTTTCTAGCTCATGAATACACTAACAGTAGTCTCGCACGGCCTCGAAGAAGCTGCAGAACAAGAAATCAAGAGCCTCACGAAAGCCAAAACAAAGATTGAAGAATTTCTAGTACTTGCGCAAACCACACAAGAAAACATCTGCCTTCTTGCATACAAAGCCCAGACCATCGATTATGTGGGAGAACTATTAGCAGAAATTCCCTACAAGGACGAAGAAGACCTTCTTGATCAAGCAAAAACAGCAATAAAAAAAGTACCTTGGAGCGATTGGGTCGACAAAACAACCACATTTCGCGTTACCGGAATCAGCTGCGATACCGATTTACCAAGAGAAGAAATGGCTGCAGAGATTGGAGCACTCATCCTTGAACAAAATAAGAAGTTAGAAGTCAACCTCAGTAAACCCGAACTCAATATCCTTCTTGTGCTCACCAAAAAGAAGGCCTACCTCGCAATAGACTACGCAGGTAAAGATCTACACAAAAGAGAGTACAAAATCTTTCCCAATCCAGCATCATTACGTGGTACCATCGCAGCCGGACTACTACATATAGCACAATGGAAAGAAAAAGAAATCTTGCTCGATCCCTTTTCCTGGTCCGGAGAAATCTGTATTGAAGCTGCCCTCAGACAGACAAAAACCTCCATCAATTTCTATAGCCAAGACAAACTCGCCTTCAAAAAACTCAAACCCTTGCAATTAGACTGGAAAAAATGGTTCTCCAAGCACGATAAAAAAACAGAAGTCAAAAAACCAAATATTTTCTGCTATGATGCCAAGATGCCGAACGTCACGGCAGCAAAAAAGAACGCAAAAATAGCAGGAATCCATAAAGCAATCAAATTTTCACGTTTCGATGTAGACTGGCTCGATACCAAGCTAGAAAAAAAATCCGTTCATAAAATCATTACCCATCCTCCAGAACCAAGCAAATTTTCCAATGCACGAGATCTCAAAAAAAGATATCTGGAGTTGTTCTACCAAGCAGCCTTCATTCTTAAACCTAAAGGCACGCTCACCATCATCCAGCGCGACCAAACTCTCATTGCAGAGGCAGCAAAAGAAAAAGGATTCGCAATAACCCTTGAAAAAGAAGTCTTCTCCGGAAAAGGCAAGCTACAGGTAAAAGGATACCAGAAAGAGTAGCTTTTTTAAAGAAAAAGCAGTTACTGAACACTAAAGGATCAGCGCTTAGCTAACGGTTCCTGCGATGTTAAATTCGTTTACGGATTTATGGCGTCAAGCCAATTTTGCAGTTCGAACTGAGGAAAGTCCACCCTCCACTTCAACTCTCTGGCGCGAAGCGATCAGAACGCTTCCAAGACAATTGAAGTATGGTCACTCCCGGGATGGAGGTGCAGTGATGTGCGGCAACCGCAACGAAACGAGACCCCTTCCCACGAGGATGAAATCCGTGAAGGTAATGGCGACAGAACCGAGTTAACCGGAAGACGTTGTGGGAAGAATGGATGAAACGGCGAGACCTGGCCGGAGCAAGGTGTAACACCGCTTAGTTCAATGCTAAGGCCGACTAGAAATGGTTGGTAACAGAAGGTGGCTTACGCTGGTCCTTTTTTTCTTTTCTTTACAAAGTTTATTAAACCTGCACTTCAATAACAGAAACGTGAACGTAATCAAGAATCCATGGAACCTTGTAAAACATCTTGAGCCCATGAAAGAACTAGCTGGGGAAAAAGTGCGTGCGCTAGGGAAATTTTCAAGTCAACTAGATTCAATAAAATGGGCCTTACGGGACTGTACTATCGCGAAAAATTATACTAAATTTCTAGATAACATAACAGAGTACAAACTAGAAACATTTGACCTATTCAAAAAAAATATCACTCACTTTTTTGAACGTGAAGTGCAGGAAGGGGAAACAGTAGGACTATGGGTTATGATACTATTACACCGGAAGGATAATTCCGTCAAAAAAGATTTTGCGGATCATTCAATTATGAGGGTTGATGAAATCATTGGTCGTCAACTAGAAGTTCTAAATAATCCCTCTCTGAACCAGGAGTTGCAAAAAATAGCTCCAGGAGTTGCAAAAGGAATCGGCTCAATACGGATATTGAAATCTGTTCGAAGCAAGTCAAAGGAATTTGTAGAATTCCTCGAGAAACAACGAAAAGCTATTTACGCTTGTGAATTTAATGATTTGAAGGAGAGTTTATGGGATGAACGAACAATAGAAAGAGATTTTTTTGATCTCCTCAATAGTTTACACACATTCAATAGAAGAACAGCCATGAAAGGAATTGCGGCATCGGTAGGAGCAGCCCTATTGGGGAGATGGGGAAGCAATAAAATAAAAGAAGGCCTAAAAATTGACGCGCCAGCATCTGACCATCCGAGAATAGCAAACCTACCCCTTAAAGAGCTGATTAAGCGTGGCCACATACCAAGACTAATCTATAACAAACATATGGGTCTGGGTCCATTTACAAACAAGAACACTGATCAAGAAGTCATCATTATAGGAGAAAGACATTATGAACGTGTCCATGAAAACATCGCAAAATTATTGGAGCAAGCCATTCCGGTACTCAAAGTAGATTCACTTGGATTTGAACCATACTACGGCCCCCCTCGCAAAGATTTGCTAAGCGATTTTCGTAATGAACTGAAAAGAAGAATCGGGACTGGAAAAATCCAGGTTGGAAAAATAGGAGACATCGATCACGGAGAAGGTACGGTAGTAGGACAAATTGAGGCGTACCCCATTTTCCCCTATCTACGCCAGTCCAAAAAAATTGCTACCTTCGGAGTCGAAGATGAAAAGTTGATATTCGAAAATTATGTAATTCTGGCACATCATGCGCTTTTGGATACCTTTCTCAGTTTGCGCAAACAAGTATATATGCCTCACGATCTACCTGCACGTTTCCTCAAGGAAGTAAATCGCTACACCACCTTCCTGCTTGATCAGAATAAAGATCTAAAAATGCCATTCTTCTGTCCATATATCTTGGTGGCTGCCAAAGGGAACGCGTGGCGAACCACCAATAGCAAAATCTTTAACCAAAATCATGCAGAGTTTCACAAAAAACAAGGAAACCGTTGTAAAATGCTAAAAAAGGATATCAACTCAGGATTCTATGAAAGCAAAAAGGAAGAAGAAGGCAGGACGCTTGCTAAACTGATTAAGAAAGGATTGGATCCACGAAGAGCAGCTAAAGCGGTACGGCAGATTCATCGCAATACCGATCCAGGAATTGAAAAACTAATGCTGCAAACAAGAAAAGAATTTGATGAATTCGAGGCTAGAATTTTTCGTGTTTGGGGGCCAGAGAGAAATAAAGCTATGACCAAAAACATAGAGAAATACATGAAAAAATTGAAAAGCAGAAGAGCGATTATTGTAGTGGGTGAAGGACATGTAAATGCAAAAGAAAAACTGGTCAAACCGAACGAAGAACTACAAAAGCTAATTCCCTACACATCACTAGTCATCTACGCGCGCTAAAACAAAACCTATTTAAAACAGCAACTATTCTAACTTCTCATGGCAAACGATAAGATCTCAATGCCCTCAGGAATGGGTGGTTTAGTACGGTATTTTGACGAATACAAATCAAGAATCGAGTTCAAACCCGGCCACATCATCGTACTCTGTCTAGTAGTCATGGTCATTATGATTCTTCTCTATTCTTTTGGAAATCAGATGTTGGGGATTTAACAATGATACCTGGAATGAACCCAAGAAAGGCTGCCCAAATGATGAAAAAGATGGGTATTAAGCAGGTAGATATTGAAGCAACCCAAGTCATCATTAAAACCGCAGATAAAGATCTCATCATCAACAACCCCTCAGTACAGAAAGTAAACATGATGGGACAAGAAACATTCCAAATCGCAGGAGAACTAGAAGAACAAGCAATATCAGAAGAACCAGAAATCAATGAAGATGATATTTCCACAGTAACCGAGCAAACAGGAGCAACTAAAGAATTAGCACAAGAAACCATAGAAAAGCACCATGGCGATCTCGCAGCTGCAATTTTAGAACTTTCTGAGAACAAAGAAGAATAGCTCATGCCAATGAATATTGGTATGAGAGATTAAAAATCTCTAGCGAGATTTTCAATAAAGTATTTAAACTTGGACTCCATAGAGATTCCAACACCACCACAAATGCCATAGTAACCAACCTATACAAAAAAAATCAATATACTGACAAGAATGGAAGAATCATACGAAGACGCATTAGAAGAGCTCAAACGATCAGAACACCTCTATTATGTTAGCCTAAAGTACACAAGAACGGTAGATGTAATCAGATCGCTAATGGATAGATTCATTCTCATGTACGATCACGGTTTCAACTGCATCCTTAAATACGCAAAGGAAAATAAGAAAATTGACGAAATTCCAGGAACTCCTATCGGTCGCGCCCAAGCATTGCAAAAAGATCCTCTATACGAAGAACTCGGCCTAGATGAATATACCGATCTCTATATGTACATGAGAAAGATGATACGCCTCCCCCATGCAAAAAGAGAGGAATACCGTCGACACGTCACCATGATTGTAGAAAGTGGGGAAGAAAAAGAGGAAATTAATATCGATATTCTTGGCGAATGGTACCAAATGGCACTTGTATTTATGAAAAAGGTTAAAAAGCTCATTGCAGAAGAAGAATAATATGAACTATGAAACACTCCTAACACGTGGATTCACCAAAGACGAAGCACGCAAAACAGTAAAAATTCTAGAACAAGGGAAAAATAAGTCTATCTTCAAAGAAGCAGACGCATGGATGAATTATGTGCTACTAATCGTCGCAATCATCGGCAATATGATCATTGCAATCATGCTTGTCCCCTTTCTATTAGCATTCAAAACCATCCCTCTCTACATCACCATAGCCCTTATTGCAGTTATGTTCGGATACTTATTCGCGACCATCATTCGCGGCCTAGACGAAAAAGCTCGTGGAGGAGTCATAGCAGGCCTCTTTCTCCCCGCAATCGCCCTCATCAACAGCTATTTCATGGTAGAATTCGCAAATTTTGTAACCACCACACTTACCCTTCCAAATGAAATTCATTCACCCATCATCATCACCGCGATCTATACATCAGCCTTCATCGCACCCTTCTTATTCCACAAACTTACCGCGCCAAAAAAGTGGATTGCAACTTCTACCGCCTAGAAAGGCAATCTTTAAAAAGCAATGTCGAATCCAAGAGATAAAGATGGGACGAATAAAAACAACTCCAGTTAAAAGAGCAACTCAGAAAATCTTTGGTGCCCATAAAGAGCAACTAAAGAAAGATTTCGACGAAAACAAGAAAGTAGTCGACTCAGTTGCAACCAATCTCTCTAAACCGATCAGAAATAAAATTGCCGGTTATCTGACAAGATTAATGAATCGTGGCGACAAAGTCAACAAACCCAACACCCCGCCTAAAAAACCCGTTCGCAAGAAAGCATTCGGTGAACGAAAATACGGAGATCGCAGATAATGCCAAAAATTCACGGTAACAAAAAGAGAGAATACAAGCTAGCAGCCCATAAAAATCACGAAAAAACACTGCGAGGCGTTGTCCGAGCTAAGCGTGTTAGAACCTTCGGTACCGAAGAAGCTGCAAATAAGTACGCAGAAGCCAATAAAGTAGGCACTTTTGAACTGAAAAAAGTAAAGAAAAACAAAAGATTTCAGATTGTACCAACAACCAAACCAGCAAAAAAAGTTGAAGAAACACCCATTGCAGCAGAATAAAACGTTTTCTCTTAACTCATTTTAAGCACAACAACAAATTCTTCTAGAAATCTAAAGAAAGAAAAATGGAGACAGACCCAAATTCGATAGCCTGTACACCTCTTTTTCCCTGTAAGTAGCAGCTCCGAGTATTTGTTTTTCGTGGGGGGTGGTAGAAAAAGAACACACCCGGAGCTTATGAAGGTAATTTTTTTATGAGTTTGTAGGGCTCTCTTCTTTGTTCCTGGAGCCACATCAGTCCAATGCGAATGAGTTCTTTGTTTAATTTGTCGCTGAGGCTGTACGTTTTTTTGTACAGATCGTAATCGATGATCCCCATACTCTTCATGGGCGTTAAGATTCTGTCGTAAAATTGTCGTTTGTTGTAGCTAATCTTCACTTTTTTGCCTTTGTAGGGCTCCTCTTGAAGATTTTCTGTGACAATTTCGCCGTCATGAAGGAATGTTGCAAACAAACTCATTTCTGTCTTGGTTATCTCGCCTCCTTTTTCTTTGATCATATCGACGAGCAGCTTCGCTACTATAACCTGTTGTTTCGTAGCAAATACTACTTCATATATGTCATCCGGTAAATTAAACCGGTCAAACAATATGACCATTTGATAATTATAATTATCTAGCTAGTATATAAATGTTTCTATTATGCACACTAGTATAGTAATTAGTATATTAACATTATGCAGCTAATGGTTGCTCCTGTCGTCGATAAGGGTCTGCTTGAGAGTATGCCGGAGCTGGAAACTGATCAATCTGGGTTTCTTTTTCCTTCTTATTGAACAGCCTGAATGCTATATCATTTCCTACTCCGATACCTACACGCTTCCAGATATCGGTCACATAATTGATGCTCGCAAAATGGATAGGTGAAAGCATCATGACCTTCTTCATAGCGTTGAAGAAGTTGGGCTTTACCTCATTTTGGTAGGCTTCCTTCAAGTAATCAACGATTTTAAGATTGAACATTCCTGCTGCGCTTTTCCATAGTCCTACTTTGTCTCGTAAGTAGGTGAATGTTTGATAGAAGGCAGTATACGGTGCCAACATCAGAGGATTAAATGCAAGTGTTTTCACCACCTTCATTGTCCAATCATAATTTGGAATAATGTCGATCAATGAATATAGTCCGTGACCGACGGTACCTAAGACTGCTCCCGTCCCAGCTTCTTTTACAAGCTCATGGCTATTGATTTCTTCTTTGGCTTTCTTTTTTTCGATGATATATCCTGCCATGTTCCCAAAGAAGGTAAGAAGACTGGATACTCCTACAATAGGATATGTTGCTGCAACTAATCCTCCTGCAAAAAGAGATTTTGCTGCTAGGCCTAGCATGCTGCCAGATTCTACCTTTGCTTCTAGATTATTTGTGTTAGCGGAGCTATCGATATCATTAGCTACTTCTTGTTTATCTTCTACAATGTCATCAATACTTGCCATGGTACTACTAAGCCATAGCAAATATATTAAGTTATTTGGCTAAAATTGACCGTTTTATGGAAATATTTATATATAAAAGACTGTTTCGGTTGAGTATATGGAGAAAATTAAACTGGACAAAACAGATAGGAAACTGCTGTCGGAACTTGATAAGAACTGTAGAATCTCTAATATCCAGCTAGCAAAAAAGGTTAACAAATCAAGAGAAGCTGTAAAGTATCGCATTCACCAGTTACAAGAACGTGGAATCTTGACTGGATTTATCACCTCTATCAATCTTAATAAGTTGGGATATCAGATGTTTAAAGTTTACCTTAAATTAGAGAACATTCCAGATGAAAGGGAGAAATTTTTTGAGGAGCTTAAGAAAAATCCGGATATTTACTGGATGGGGATATCAGATGGTGTTTTTGATTGTGTTTTTGCTATTCTTTCTCGCAGCACGACTGGATACTTTGCTAAAATAAATCACTTGCTTTCCAAATGGCAGCATCTGATTATAAACAAAGTTCTTGGGACGATGGTAGATACGAGGCAGTTTAATAAGAAATTCTTTATGAATGAGGGGGAAGGAACTTATATTACGGTTGGTGGAAATACAGAGAATAATGAAGTTGACGAAACAGACAAAAAGATTCTCAATATTTTGGCGAATAATGCAAGAATCCCGCTTGCAGCATTGGCTAGGGAAGTTGATACTACGATTGATATTGTGAGGGGGAAAATTAAGAAACTTGAGGAAAAGGAGATTATATTGGCTTACCGGACGCAAATAGACTTCAACAAACTCAATCTAGAATTTTATAAGTTAATTATTTATTTTCGTACGTTGTCAGAGAAAGATGAAAATGCACTGTTTGAATGGATGAGAACGCATCCTCACTCGCTTTATTATATTCGTTCATTGGCTCCCTGGGAGGTTGAGTTTGAATTTGCTGTCGAAAGCTATCAGCACTTTAATGCGATTGTAAATGATCTACGGAAACAGTTTCCTCATGTCATCAGGAATTATGAGCATTTGATTATGATCTATGAGTCATGGATGCCAGCTTATACTAAGATGTTGAATTAATCTTTCTGATGTAAACAAGTCCAATAGCGAACATCGCGATATTCAACCATTGGCCCATGGTTAGTCCTAAAGCTAGTAATCCAAGCTGGGGGTCAGGAGCTCTCAAAAACCCGATGAAGAATCTTAACGTGGAATACATCACCACAAAGCTCCAGAAGAGAATACCTCTTCTTAGTTTCTTTTCTTTTAGATGCCAAAGGATGAAGAAAATTACTGCGTTTTTTGCGCTTTCATAGAGTTGAGAAGGGTGTCTGCATCCTTCGTACCCTGGAAAATTTACACACCAGGGAATCGAGGTTATTCTCCCTACAAGCTCCCCATTGATGAAATTGGCGATGCGTCCTAATATGAGACCGGCAGCTGCAGGAATGACGATGATATCTGCTAAATCATAGAAGTGCATCTTTTTCTTTTTACAAAACAGAAATGTGGCTAGCATGGCTCCGGCTAAGCCACCATGAAAGCTTAAGCCGCCCTGCCAGACTGCAAAAATGTCTAAAGGATTTAGGATAAAGTATCCAAGATTGTAAAAGATGATGTAAAACAGTCTCGCACCAAGCACTACACCAAGGATGAGGTAGAGGAGGAAATCTGAAGCATCCTCTTTTGAAAAATCAATATCGCGCTTTTGTGCTAGATAGGGAAGGAGATAATATATCAGTATAAAACCAAGTGCAAAGATCAGTCCATACCATCGAACCTCTAAAAAACCAAAAGAAAGCAGAATCGGATCAAGATTATGAGTAAACATGCTTCCTATCCGCCTCTAAAAAGTATACGCGATTGAATCCCAGAATAAGGAAAAGAAACACAAACGAAACGAAACTAATGACTGAAATATAGGGCTGCGAAAGTCTAGCAACGATAGCCTGATTCGAAAAGAGTGTATACCGAAGAATGATGTGAATCACATTGAAAAGAACATAAAACAAACCCACAAATAATAAATCCCAGAAAAGAAAGGCACCATATGCTCGATATTTCTTAAAAGTAATGCTGCAACTCCTACGAAATCCTATTTTTGAAACTCCATGAATAAACGCCGAATGGGAGATATGCACGACACCCGATAGAAAAAATAAAAACACTGGAACGATAACAAACAGCACATACATCATAAATGCTTTCTGCAACAACCATCCAAAAAGCCCAACAATCAACAAAAAGACTCCCAAGAAACTAAAGTACAAAGCAATATTTAAACCATAAAACTGCCAGAAACGAGAGAATGAGATCTTTATGCTTTTGTTCATACGCTCATAATAATGAAGCACCAATAACTTCGCAGCAGAATATAAAAGAATCATAAGGAGATAATACACCAAAGGATAAATAATAGCAAAGATAAGTAAATTAGTACTGTTTCCAAAAATCTGCAACAACTGATTCTGATCCGTGGGAATTTTAGAACTAACAAAAGTCCCAATCGCAACAACTACTCCAAAGAACAACAAATCAATTAGAGTAGCAAGTGAAAAAAGAAATTTATGTTGCTTAATCTGTCCCAAAACAACAGAACATCTCGAACGAGAAAACCTCTTTTTAATGTCTGCAATCATACCACCTAACAAGGAACGGTTCTATATAAAGTTATAGCTTAACGAGAAAGAAAATGGTCAAATCCGCCCTTAACCAATTTCTCCTTTCCTCGATGATAGACACGAACACCCTTCTTAGCCGTAATCTCTCCAATCAAATATCCCTTTACTTTAGAAATATCTTTTTCTGCAACCGTATAGACAAAAACTAAATCGTCTCCACCAAACAGAGCATAACGTGCGGCATCATCTCTTAGTTTCCGAGCAACTCCTCTAACCGCATCATCAATCGGAAGATTGTCTGCAAACAACACAGCCCCTACCTTGCTCGCATCACAAATATGCCCTACATCAGCAACCAATCCATCCGTTACATCTTGAAGAGCATTAATCGATCTCAAAAAACCCGAAATATTAGAAAATTGAGCAACAGGATTCCGGTACCGCTTCTTAACAGCAGAAAAACCAGAAATCTTCTTCTGATAAAGTGCCAAACCCGCAGCCCCGTATCCCAACTGATCGCTCACAAAGATAAAGTCTCCTGGTTTAGCAGCACTACGCAATTTCAAATCCTTTTTCGCAACCTCTCCCATCACGCTCACCGAAAGAGAAAACTCCTTACCGCGAGCTACATTACCACCCACCAACGCCACTCCATGTCTCTTGCAAGCAGTACGCATACCCGCATACATACCCTCGATCCGCTTCACCGGAAAGCGAGCAGGAGCAATAATACTAACAAGCACATACTTTGCTACCCCTCCCATCGCATACAGATCAGAAACATTCACCTCAATAGCCTTCCTACCGATCTCCTCATTCGAAAACCAGTCAAAGCGAAAATGCACTCCTTCAACAAGAGAATCAGTAGAAAGTAACATCAACCTTCCGCCAACCTCCACCACAGCGGCATCATCCCCCATCCCAACAACAACATCCTTGCTCGTAACCGAAGAAAAAAGCTTCTTAATCAGACCAAATTCGCCCACATCCTTCAAAGTCTTTGCCATTCACAAGGAAAGCCAAGTTTTCTTAATAAATCTTTAGCAGAGAAACCATTTTAAACACTAAAATCAAGAACCAAGTAATGACCTTCAAACACCGCCTCGAGGAACTCTTCCTATTGGGTATTGTACTATTACAAATCACAGATTTCCTAGAATTCTTACCAGAAGACCTCGACTTTGCAAAAAAGCTGTTATCCTGGGCCATCCTCGGATATCTCTTCTATAAAGCCTCCATCACCCATCTGCTCTTCGGAAATAAAAAACGCTCCGTAGACATCATCATCCTGATAGCCTATTTCCTATTCATAGTAAAGAACGTCGTTGCCATCGCTCATATCGGTGCCGAACACGCCGAGTTCTTCCACACACTCTTCGCCTGGATCGTCAATAACACCGTCATCCTAGAAAAATACACCTTCATCGCAGCAGGAAGTATTCTTCTAGCACTCTCCCTAGCACTTGCAGCAACACTAGAAATAAGAGAAAAATCATTCATGGCCATCATTCACGAATCGGGAGCACCAAAAAAATCAGTGCTCAACATACTCCACAGATTCACCACCATGTTCCTTACACTCATCGCATTCTTCGTTCTCATATTCAATCTAGCAACCGAATGGCTAGCCATAGCGGTAGACGCTCCATTGGCCATGTTTGGAATCCTCTTTTATTTCTTCATCATCATCCGCTACCATAAACACTTCAGCGCAGATGGTTTCCTCCACAAAATCGGAAACATGGGTGAAGCTTTCTATGAAAAATTCCTAGAAATGATAGCGAACAAGAAGACGGTACTACTAACGCTCATGGGCTTGCTCGCATTACACGCACTCACCGACGTTGCTAACTTTTTCATCCCCTACTTACTAGGAATCAAAGACCACCTCTACTTCGAACAACTCGGACCCAACCATACCAGTCTCATCTATCTCTTCTTCCAAGATATTGCCGGAAAAAATCTCCTCAACACACTCTTCACTGCGACCATCTACATCGGCAATCTTATCGCAATGCTTTTTTTTCTATTACTACCTACCTTCATCTGGTATCGCTTCTTTAGTGGAAGACTGGTTCATGTAGCCAAACTAACGCACGCCGCAATAATCCTAGGAGTAACCTCATTCATAACCTTCCCTCTCTTTAAAGTTCAAAAAATCAACAGCCAGATCCTCGTAGGAGCAGACTTCACAACCCGTACACTAACCGAAACGACCTCCTGGCTCCAATACCTCATTCCAAATAAAACAACAGCCATCACCATTGCAGCATTGGCCATCCTTAGCATCACCCTAACTATCTATATCCTCGAAAACATCGACATCATAGAAAAAGAAATCTTCCTCATCGCCGTACTAGCAGGAATGGCTTTCTTCGGTTACTACGTCTATCTCTTTTTTAGCGATCTCACCAGATACTTTTTCCAGACCATTGCCTTTCTGTTCTCTAGCGGAGAATATTTCATCACCTTCTTCTTTGTCATCTTTTGGCTCATGAACTGTATATTATATGTGGGCGGCTACTTCCTCTTCATCAAAGAAATCATCCATCGCCACTTTTTTACAGAAGAAAAACACTAAGGTTCTACAACAAAGATCTCTCGCGTCAAACTCCGATGAATACGCTGCTTAAAACTCCCAGTAATAGTAAACCCTGCCTTGCCCAACAACACCTTGGCCTTAGCATAGTGCGGAAAAATTAATACGGCCCGTGTACCCAAAATTCCGTGCAAATTTTGCAAAAAAGCAAGATAAAACTCCTTCAAATTCCGGATCCTACTCCTGGGTTCCTGCTGCTTCAAATTTATTTTCTCGTTTCCACACTCGGTCGAAACCCAAACCGAAGAGTTCATACCATACGGCACATCCGACACTACATATTTCAGCTTATCTCGCAGATGCAATGCATCACCACACACCAACTTATAACCTTTCAAAGAAAAAAAATCCAAATTGGCCTTAGCCCTATCTAGCATTTCCTGATACAAATCATATCCTTTTACCTTCAATCCCATCAAACCCGCCTCAATCAAAATACCTGCGCTCCCACAAAAAGGATCAGCAACCACGCCACTAGAAATCCCACTTAAATTTACCAAACACCGTGCCATCCTCGGATGCAATGCCGTAGGATGCAATGCCGGTCGATGGTGTGCCTTTCTATCTTCAAAATCATGATCTAAGGACGTATGCAACACCCCACAATACACCTTATTCCGAACAACAAACAGAGCAATAGTGCTATCGGGCGTTTCCAATTCCACTTTCGGGTGCGTCAATCCCCTCCAAATAAATCCAGCAAGAAAAGACTCCGTAAACGTCTCCGAGTTTGTGTACGGTTTCCCATACAAACGCAAACAAAAACTACCCTTGACATGCGCACCCCACTCTACCTTCGCCATATGATCCTCGAGCTGCCTGAGCGGAACGGTAAACAAATATTCATACACTGAATGAGTATACGCCAAACGCGAAAACAATTTTTGATTCACCTTAGAAACATCTCCAAACACCAGTCTTCCCCGCCTAACTAAATTCTTAGGGTGCAACAACTGCTCAATTTCAAACGCGGCCAACTCCGGATCCTCTCCCGATACTGTAAACAGAAAGGTCATTTGCCGAATTTCTTATACCTTATCCCCATCAATACTCCAAGAATAGAACGCTTGAGATTACTCACCTGAAGTGCCATACAATTTTACAGACAAAGCCATATATAAATCTTCGCCTGTATTCCACATAACCTTTATAAAGGAACCCTAATTTACAAACCTTTCAAGTTAGCACATATATGCTAAAGGGTAGCATATATAGGAAACACGCCTGAAAAGACGCTTTTCAGTACAGTTCCTAGAGAGTTCTGTTTCTAAAAAGAAGGGTCATCAAACGGTGTTGTTCATTGACAAAAAAGCAAGAGTTAGCTCTATAACATGGCAAAAAAAAGTACTCCAAGGAAAGGAAGTTTACAGTTTCATCCTAGATCGCGCGCTAAGTCACCGGTGGCGCGTGTGAGAAGATGGCTTCCACAAAAAGAAGCCAAGCTGCTGGGATTCGCCGGCTATAAAGTCGGGATGGCCCACGTGATGGCCATTGACAACAATCCCAATACCCTGTCCAAAAATACTCCGATTCGGATTCCCGTGACCATCATCGAATGCCCACCATTAAAAGCCGTTTCTGCTCGATTCTACAACACCGTTAACAACTACAAACTCGTCGTGGGTGAAGTCTATGCTACCGCCTTCGACAAGGATCTTGCTCGCAAGAGAACCATGCCTAAAAAACCTAAAACAAAGGTCGAAGACATCAAAGAATATGATCACATCAATCTGCTCGTACAAACACTGCCTTCTAGAACCACCATTGGAAAAAAGAAACCTGAACTCTTCGAAGTAGGGATTGGCGGAAACAAAGAAGAACAGCTAGCATACGCAAAAGAAATGCTAGGAAAAGAAATCAATGTTTCAGATATTATTCAACCCGGATCCCAGGTAGACATTCACGCAGTTACCAAAGGCATGGGAGTACAAGGCCCCGTCCGAAGACTTGGAATATCCCTAAAAAGTCACAAGTCCGAAAAAGGACGAAGACGCCCAGGAAGTCTTGGAGCATGGAAAGGTCAGGTAAATCACATGTGGAAAATCGCATTCTCAGGTCAAACCGGATTCTTCAGACGAACCGAATACAATAAATGGGTGCTTCAGGTTTCCGAAAAACCAGAAAACAATCCTAAGGACGGATTCAGAAAATATGGCTTGATAAAAAATCCCTACATTTTACTGAAAGGATCCACCGGCGGATCCAAAAAACGACTCGTCCGAATTAGCCACGCATCACGTCCACGCTCAAACATACCCAAAGAGGTTCCAGAAATCACATTCAATAGCAGGTTACAATGAAAGTAAACGTACTCGACAAAACAGGGAAGGTATCCGGAGAGGTAGAGCTACCTCCACAATTTAATGAATCCATCCGACCTGACTTGATTGAGCGTGCAGTCATCGCAATTCAATCTCACAAGAGACAGCGTGAAGGAGCATATGATGAAGCCGGTAAACGCCCGTCCGCTACCGTCTCTAAAAGAAGACACAACTACCGTGGCTGTTATGGTATCGGAATCTCTCGAGTTCCAAGAAAAATCATGAGTAGACGAGGAACCAGAATGAACTGGCAAGGAGCACTCGCTCCCGGAACCGTAGGTGGCCGTCGCTCCCATCCATTAAAAGCTGATAAGCAGCACTGGCAAGAACTCAATAAGAAAGAACGAAAAAAAGCACTTCGATCTGCCATTGCAGCATCACTCGACAAAGAATTAGCTGCTAGTCGAGGCCACAAAGTCCCAGAACAATTCCCATTCATCATTGAAAAGAGCACCGAAAAGCTAGCTAAAACCAAAGACGTGGTAGAAATGCTCACCAAACTCGGGTTCGAAAACGAATTACATAGAAGCAAACAAAAAAACGTGCGTGCAGGTAAAGGAAAAGGACGTACCCGAAAATATAACAAGAAAAAGGGTGTGCTTCTAGTAGTAGGTAACGATACCAAATTAGTAAAAGCAAGTAAAAACATTCCCGGAGCAGACATCTGCAGAGTGAATGAATTAAATGCCGAGCTCCTTGCACCTGGCGGCGTACCCGGTCGAGTTACACTCTACACCGAAGACGCCATCAGCGCACTAAAAAAAGACGAGTTGTTCATGTAAGATGGAAGATATCATAAAATACCCCTTATCAACGGAAAAAGTAATTCGCCTTATGGAAAGCGAGAACACCCTAGCATTCATTGTAGCTAATAAAGCAACCAAACGAGAGATCAAGAAAGAGATCGAAGCCGTGTTCAAATCAAAAGTCACCAAAATCAACACACTAACTACGCCTGCAGGAAAGAAAAAGGCATACGTCAGATTCAATAGTGAAACACCTGCTATCGATATCGCAACAAAACTAGGATTAATCTAAAATGGGAAAAAGCCTAATTCAGCAAAAGAGAGGAAAAGGTACAACAACGTACCGCGCACCAAGCTTCCGCTACAAAGGAAAGGCTGCCTACCCTCGTCTAGAAGCAGAACAGGTACAAGTACAAGTGACCGATATCGTTCACTGTGCTGGACACTCAACCCCACTCGTAGAATTCAAACAGAACGGAGAAAAAAAGCTGATGCAAGCCCCTGAAGGAATTGCTGTAGACGACACCATCGTTATAGGCAAAGGCGCACCTGTAGAATCAGGAAACATCCTACCGCTGGAAGATATTCCAGAAGGAACACTCATCTTCAACATCGAAGGAACCCCTGGAGACGGCGGTAAATTCGTCCGAACCTCAGGCGGTGCAGCAAAAATACTCGCAAAACAGGGCAAAAAAGTAACCATCTTACTTCCTTCCAAAAAAGAACGATCATTCCTTGGCACCTGCAGAGCATCAATCGGAAAAGCAGCAGGATCTGGAAGAAAAGAAAAACCATTCCTAAAAGCAGGATTCAAATTCATGGCTATGAAAGCCAAAAACAAAATGTGGCCTAAGGTATCAGGAACATCCATGAACGCTGTAGACCACCCCTACGGAGGATCTTCAACCTCCCATAAAGGAAAACCAACAAGCACATCACGTAATGCTCCACCAGGTCGTAAGGTAGGAAAGATCGCACCAAGAAGAACAGGGAGGAGGAACAAGTAACATGGCAAAAAAAGAATTTGTCTTTCGCGGCAAAACACAGGACGAAGTAATGGCTATGAGCCTTCAAGACTTTATGGAACTTATCCCTTCACGTCAGAGACGCAGTCTTAAGCGAGGCCAGTCGGATGAACACAAGACGCTCTTAAAGAAAATCAAAGCGAAGAAAAGAAACATTGAAACGCACTGCAAAGACATGGTAGTGATCCCAGAAATGATTGGTGCAACCATCAAAATCCATACCGGAAAAGAGTTCGCACCAGTCGAATTGACCTTCGAAATGCTTGGACATTACATTGGAGAATTCGTCTCAACAAGATCTCGTGTCGCACATTCAGCACCAGGTGTGGGCGCTACAAAAAGCTCAGCAGCATTATCTGTGAAATAACTCACACCAAAGGTGTGAGGGATTAAAAATCTCTGAAGAGATTTTCAATAAAATGGCAAAAAAAGAAACAAACACAGCAAAGGTCACCGGACGAGGGATACCTATCTCCACCAAAGCTTCCTGTGAAATCTGCAGATCCATTCGCAATATGCGCCTTGATAGTGCGAAAAAGCTACTCTATAACGTTAAAGAACAAAAACAGCCCATTGCCTACAAGAAATTCAACAGCAGTGCCAGCCACCGTCGTGGAATGGGGCCTGGAAGATACCCCATCAAAGCAGCAGGAGAAATATTAAGCTTACTAGAAAGTGCCGAAGCTAACGCACAATTCAAAGGTCTCAATACAAACGATCTTATCATCACGCAAAGCGTTGCAAATGAAGGCTCTCGTCCTCACCGTTACGGAAGACAGCGAAGACGAAAAGCAAAGAGAACCCATGTAACCATTGTCGTTGCTGAAGATCTCTCTGCAACTAAGGGAGAGAAGAAAAAAGAAACGCCTAAAGCAGAAACAAAGAAAGATCCTGTTACTAAAACTGAAAAAACACCCACTAAAACCGAGGAACCAGCCAAAGAAAAACCTAAAGCTGAAGAAATTCCTAAAGAAGCTCCTAAGAAAAAAGAAAGTCAAGGTGACAAGAAAGAATGATTGAGCGAAAATTTGTCGAAGAAAAACTGAAAGAGTACCAGGTAGAATCATTTGTACGAACAAAAATGAGAGGCTCAGGTATAAGTGACATCAAAGTACAGAAAACACCCTTGGGAGAGAAAATCATCATCGCTTCCTCACGTCCAGGACTCGTAGTAGGAAGAAAAGGAGAAAACATCAAATCATTAACCTCCAGCCTTAAAGATCAGTTCAAATTTGACAATCCTCAGATTGAAATTGCAGAAGTCCCTGTACCGGGTCTCGACCCCAATATCATCGCCGACAAAATCAGCGACTTCCTCGAACGATTCGGAACCAGCAAATTCAAAGGCATCGGTCACCGAGTCATGGCAGAAGTTATGGAAGGAGGCGCAGCAGGAGTTGAAATTGTGGTCTCTGGTAAAATTCCAAGTTCACGAGCACGTGCATGGAGATTCTACCAAGGATACCTCAAGAAATGCGGAGATACCGCCCTGACCAAAGTCAATGTTGCTTACGGAATTGCACGCCTAAAAACCGGCGTTGTGGGAATCAAAGTATCAATAATGCCAACGAAAGAAGGATTGGCTGACGATATCAATCTGGAAGCAGGTGTAGAAGAAATCACTCCAGAAAAAGCTGACACAAAGGACAAGAAAGCTGAGGGCGCTGCTAAAGAAGACAAGAAAACAGAAGAAAAGCCAGCTAAGGAAGAAAAAGCTGATACAAAAGAAGAAACTCCTAAAAGAGACAAGAAAGCAGAATAAAAACCTGCATAAGAAGAAGCACCTAAAGAGGTCAAGAAAGAATGAAAAGGAAGGAGGGGGTCCCGCTGGGAAGGCGCCACTGACGCGCTAGACCGGTCTCCAGGGATCTTATCAAGAGAATCAGGATTAACGATAAAGATTAGCGATCTAAGGCTGTCTTTATCGTTGATC
>CAZBLF010000009.1:0-35648 GCA_964492935.1 uncultured Methanosarcinales archaeon | reverse complement strand
TCATAATTCAGAGAAAGTGAATCATTCTCAGTTCGATTTTCCCCCATACATTTTTAAACATCCACCCTCTCCAAAAAGCATCATGACAAAAAAACAAATAATCGTAACATCTGCCCTCCCCTATAGCAACGGCTCTATCCACGTGGGCCATCTCGTTGAATACATCCAAACAGATATCTATGTAAGATTCTTAAAAGCAATTGGTAAAAACGCTTTATATTGCTGCGCAGACGACACCCACGGCACCCCAATCCAAATTTCAGCAGAAAAAGAAGGCATTCTACCAGAACAATTAATCAGCAGATATCACAAAGAACACCTCAGAGACTTCACAACCTTCTCAATAAAGTTCGACAGCTATTATTCAACAAATTCCAAAGAAAACAAGTACTTTTGTGACCTTATTTTTGAACGATTAAAGGAAAAAAATCTCATTTACACAAAAGAAATCGAACTTTCTTACTGTACTAAATGTAACCGATTTCTTTCAGACCGCTACATTAAAGGAAATTGCCCTAAATGCCATGCCGAAGACCAATACGGTGACGTTTGTGAATCCTGTAACAATACCCACTCAACAACGACAACATCATCACCGCAATCCAGGCAGAGCTCGATCGCGGAACCATCACCGCAGATATTCTTAAGGATGCAAAAACACTCGGCTTCAAAGGCTACCTAGCAATCTACGATCTTTTTAGCTAGTGACGATAATGACGCCCATCGAGGCGCATGAGTTTCATCTTCAGATGCAACTCATTATCGCGCCGTGCCTCATTATCGCCACAAAACGATTTTTTTAGCTAAATATTATATAGGATTGCCTCAACTACCAACACATGAAATCAAATCTCACCTCTGTAGAAATAAATTACCTAGTACAAGAACTCCAACTACTAGAGCAAGCTAAAGTAGACTCCATCTATCATCCGGATAAAGAGGAACTCTACATCGTCTTTCATGTACCTACGTTAGGCAAGAAAATTCTAAAATATTTCAATGGAAGTTTCTGCTTCCTCAGTAAGAATAAACGCCCTCATGAAAAACCATCGGGGTTCTGCCTCGACCTGCGTAGACATATCCTCAATGCGCGTGTAAACAAAGTAACTCAGTGCGAAAGCGAAAGAATCCTGAAACTAGAACTAGAAAAAGAAGAAAAGATGAACCTCTACATCGAATTATTTGCTAAAGGAAATGTCATTCTCACCAAGAAAGACGAAACTATCCTCGCAACACTAAAACACAACACCTTCAAAGAGCGAGTTATCAGACCAAAGCAACCCTACTCCTATCCTACCATGCCCATAAACATTTTCAAAGCGAAAGAGCAAGACATAGTCAACATCCTCAAAAAAAGTATAAAAACATTAGTAAAATGCCTTGCAACCGAGATCGGCATTGGCGGAACGTATGCAGAGGAAGTCTGCAAGTTAGCAGATACTCCCAAAACAAAAAAGGCAAGCGAGCTCAACAAGGAGCAGGCAAGCAGCATCTCAAAAAAGATCAAAGAAGTCCTTTCACGTTCTCCAGAACCAGCAATCATCACTGAAGAAGACGAGATCATCGACGTCGTCCCCATCCCTCTAGAGCTTTACAAAGACCTAGAACAAAAGCCATTCAAGACCTATAGTGGGGCACTCGACACCTATTGCTCCAAAAATCTAGAAATTCGAGAAAAAACCCCAAAAGAAAAAGCAAAGGAAAAACTAGAAAGAATACTCAAAACACAAAAGAAACACCTCCAACAGATAGAAATCCAATCCAAGGAAGAGCAAGACAAAGGAGAGCTTATTTACTCTCAATACCAACTCCTCCAGAAGCTAATGCAACAAATAAATGACGCAAAACAAGAAATGACGCTCCAAGAGATGAAAAAGAAGCTCAAAAGCCACAAAATCATCAAAGATCTCAATCCTCGCGATAAAACCATAACCGTCGAGCTCTAAACAAAAAGGTTTAAATATTTTCAATCCCCAGACGCGTCTATGGGAAAGGGATTTTCGAAAGATATGGGCCGTTATCTCGGTGGAAGAAAGAAAAAAGCATTTCTGAAGACGCTAGCAGACAAGGCAAAGAATAAAGCATCGATTTTCATGAGTTCTGTCGACGAAAAGAAAGATAATCTAAAGGGCAACATAAAATCCAATATCAAGAACAAAAAGGAAGAAATACTCCAGAGAAAGGAAGAACTCCAAAAGAAACGAGAAATAGCAAAATCCGAAAGCCTCGAGCGCAAGAAAATAGAGCTTAAAGAAAAGCTCAATCTCAAAAAGGAGCGTTTCGAGCAAAAAACAGCACTACAGGCGGAAAAAGAAAAATTCAAGCAAGAGCGCATTCTTGCAAAAAACGCAGCTCGAGAAGAACGAAGAAATCTCAAGCAAGAGCTCGCAACACAGAAAGCACAGGCAAAAGCAAAGGCAATCGCAGCCCAAATCCCTCCACCTGAGCCACAACCAGAACCAACACCCGAACCCGAAATCCAGGAACCAGAATCCGAGACTCAACAAGAACCAGAAATCCCAGAACCCACACCAGAACCAACCCCAGATCCCGAACCAACACCCGAACCAGAACCAACCCCAGAACCCATCCAACCAGAAACACCCCCTATCCCCGTTCCCGAAGCCGCACCCGAACCACAAATCCATCCAGATGCCATCAATCTTCTTCTGGAAACCAGCAAAAAATTGGGAGAGCGCATGGACGAAATAGCGACCAAGGTCGAAGACATCTCCACTCCCGATGCTCCATTGCCGCCACTCTCAGAACTCCCTCTTCCACCCGGACCACCTCCACCACCCCCTAAAACAAAATCCCGCTTAAGAGAACTCTTCAAACCCACGACAGCACCTTCAAAAACCGATCAAGCCGCAGAAGATTCCTATCAAGATTTCGCCTATGAGGCCGAGGACGATATTAGCTACGCCGGCAACAGCGTATCCAAGCATGAACCCAAGAACGACTGGCAACACCTTCAACAGGAAGAAATCAATGCAATTCAATACGCAGTCGCATCTGGTAAACACAAAGAAGAACTTAAACTCAATACCCAAGATGAAGAGTCAGATTGGAAGGAGATCGATCCCGACAATCTAGAAAGCTTTGACGAACCCGTGAAAAAGAAAAAATCCGGGCTCTTTGGCCTCATCTCCGTGAAAAGAATCTCCGAAATCGAGCAAGAGAAACAACAAGAGGAAACCCATGAAGAAATGAGAGCAGCTTCAGATTACGTAAAAGCACAAGAAGTTCTCAATGATGCCATGCCAGAGGAAGTCCGTTATAATGAACCGGAAACCGAGCAAGCTGAGGAAACCGAGGAAGATCCATTTGCAGATTTGGAAGAACCCAAGGAATCGAAACAGTTAAATAAGGACGATGTCATAGCATTAGATGACGATTACAAGATTGAAGTCGTCGAGCATAAGTAACTCTGATCTGAGGATCGATCTGAGGAATTGGAAATTGGATTATATTTCCAATAGTACAAAAAAAAGAAGGTGGTAGCACATGGCATTTTGTTCGAATAATGGACATCCCGAGAAACACGATTCAAGGCTCATTTTGAGTATTTTCATCATCATTTTCGCCCTTATTGATGGCGGCATCGGAAAAACAGGAGTCATCATCGCAGCACTCGTAATTCTCTCCATGAGCATTCAGGAGCGCGAAGAACACTGCTGTAGCGTCAAGCCAAAAAAAGGAAAGAAGAAGAAATAAGTAAAGCTTTTTAAACACAGCTTGAATTCTAATCATTGGACGGCCATAGGGGCTTGGTCATACCTGTTCTCATTTCGAACACAGAAGTCAAGCGAGCCTCCGTTCTTCACGGTACTGCCTTAAGCGGGAAACGAGGAAAGCTGTCCACCTTTTCTTTTATCTCTTCAAACCCCTGCCTATTTCTAGCGTAAGTTTGGCCATAACTTTCAATAATTAATGCTAATCTTCTAATTTTAGAAGGGACCAAAGAACCGATATTTTTTTGGAAGTTGATCAAGTTTTCTTTGCCAGTTATTCCAAGCACAAATGAGCGATCGCGTTCTGAAAATCTTGATGTTCTGATGATAATGTTGGTGGTGATATGAAAATCTTCCTTGAGAATTTGTTTAATCTGTTCAAGAATTCGCTTTGAATTGGATGTTAAAGTCAAACTTCTCTTCCATTCGTTAGTGCTTCTATTTAGCCGAAGACAGGGAGAACCTTCATCATCATAAAATGCACGAAGATACGCTTTCTTAACAGGGAGATTACCTCCATGCACTGCATGAGGAACAAAGATGAAATCACTTCTAAAGTCAGGAAGAACATCAAGAAACGTTTTGATTATTTCTTTTCTGTGAATTTGAACAAACGGAGTTCCCGAATTCCCAACACCTTCAGTTAAAGGGATATCTCCAAATTCTGCAACGACATCTTCCCTAAATTCTTGCAGCAACTCAGGACAGGTATTGCTATAACGAATGTAGCGATGATAGAGGTAGCCATCTCCGCTTATCTTGGCTATACATCGAGCAAAGCTTTCTGTTATCATGTAAATTGTAAGTGATTCGCATTTATATTTGCCATGGCCGCACCTGGCAAGTGGCAAGTGCAAGTCAGAAAGGTCTTAGGCAATGTAATTACAAGTCCTAAGCCTCTAACACACTGGACAACCGAGAATGGCAAGTGCAACGTAGATTACAATTTATACTCCCATACATTTCATTCAGTTTTCAACAACCTTTTTAAAGAGCTTTCTACCCTCTTCCAGTATGAAAATAACCGTTTTCGGCAGTGGATACGTTGGCTTAACCGTAGGTGTTTGCCTAGCAGAATTAGGTAATGATGTCATCTGTCTAGACATTGACGATGCCAAAGTAAAAGCATTACAAGAAGGCAACGTACCGATCTATGAGCCAGGATTAGGCGACATGCTCAAGAGAAATCTGAGAGAAAAAAGAATCCAATTCTCAACCGATGCATCTGCTGGAGTAAACCATGCAGAAGTCATCTTCACCGCAGTCGGCACGCCACCCGGAAAAGATGACGAAGCAGACCTATCAGCAGTAAAAGCAGTTGCTAAAACCATTGCCGAAAATATGCAAGAGTACAAAATCATCGTTAACAAATCAACCGTTCCCGTAGGCACCGGAGACATTGTTAAAACCATCATCAAAGAAAACCAAAAAGAAGAAATCGAATTCGACGTCGTTTCCAATCCCGAATTCTTAAGAGAAGGCGCAGCCATTAGAGATTTCATGAATCCCGATCGTGTCGTTATCGGAACAGACTCAGAAAAACCAAAAAAGATTCTTAGCTCACTCTTCGAAGGCGTTGCAAGAATCGACCGACCCATCATGTTTACCGATATCAAATCTGCAGAGATCATCAAATACACCTCTAACGCAATGCTCGCAACAAGAATCAGCTTCATGAATGAAATTGCTGCCTTATGCGAGAAAACCGGCGCAGACATCAAAGACGTCGCTCGCGGAATGGGACTCGACACAAGAATCGGTCCGAGATTCCTGCAAGCAGGCGTAGGATACGGCGGAAGCTGCTTCCCAAAAGACGTCAAAGCCCTAGCAAAGACACTCCAACAGCACAATCTCAAGTCAACCGTCATCACCGCAGTCGAACAAGTCAACAACGAACAGAAGCAATCCCTCTTACCAAAAATAAAGAGTCTTGTTCCCGATCTTAAAGGAAAGAACATCGCAATCTGGGGCCTAGCCTTCAAACCCAAAACCGATGACATGCGAGAAGCTCCCTCAATCACCATCATCAATCAACTCCAAGAGCAAGGAGCAATAATCCAAGCCTTCGATCCAGAGGCAGAAGAAACGGCTAAAACCGTACTCAAAGACATCACCTACACGCAAGATCCGTATGAATCAGCAAAAGGTGCAGATGCATTGGTCATCGTAACCGAATGGAACGAATTCAGAAATCTCGATCTTAATAAAGTAAAAGAATCAATGAACCAACCCAATATTGTCGATGGAAGAAACATCTACGAGCCAGACGAGATGGAACAATTAGGATTCAACTATATCGGCGTAGGTAGGTAATCATGAAAGCAATTCTACTCGCGGCAGGATACGCAACAAGACTCTATCCATTAACCGAAAACCAACCCAAACCACTTCTAGAAGTCCAAGGAAAACCCATCGTAGCACATCTTCTCGATAAAATAAAAGACATGACCTCAGTTGATCATATTTACATCATCACCAATGATAAATTCCACAAACATTTCGAAGACTGGAAAGCAAACTTCACTTACGAGACACCCATAACCATCGTCAACGACCAAACAACCTCTAATGAAGACCGTCTAGGATCGCTAGGAGATGTTAATTACGTATTAGAACAAGAAAACATCCAAGACGACATCCTCGTTGTAGCAGGCGACAACCTCTTCCAATTCTCACTAGCAGATCTAGAAAAATTCTACCAAGAAAAGCAGAAAAGCGTTGTAGCACTCTATGACGTTAAAGACGAAGAACTAGCGAAATTATACGGAATCGTTGCAATAGACGAAAACAACAAGATGATCGAGTTCGAAGAAAAACCAGAACAACCAAAGTCAACCCTAGCATCGACCGGCGTCTACCTCTACACTCGCGATGCAGTAAAAACCCTAAAGGAGTTCGTAAACCAATTCCCAAATACCGATAAAGCAGGAAATTTCCTAGAGCATCTCCACAAAAAGGACGATGTCTACTGTTTCACCACCGAAAAACAATGGATCGACATCGGTAACAAAGAACAACTAGAGCTAGCACAAAAAAACTTCAAGCCCTAACACGCAAGTACAGAATATTCTTCATCCTCATACACGAAATCATCAAATTTCTCAGAAGCAAAATTCCCTGCATTCAAATCAAGGAGCGCATCTATTCGAGCTGAATACGGCTTAAAGTAAGAGGCATCCTCAAACCGACTTTTACCAAACACAAAATAATCAACACCCTCTTCTAAGCAAAATGCACCCACTGAAGTCACATCAGAGGAATAATAAGCATCAAACACCGCGTTCGTCCTTCTTTCCATCTCAGCATAAAACCCAACATGGTGAGGCAGCGTATGTTCAAACGTCACATATGCAGATCTTTTAGAAAAGGTAGGAACACAATCCATATCGTACGGATGCCCCGCAACCATCACATCAACCGGCAATCCCGAAATAAAGTCAAGCAATCCAGCCTGTTCACCACACTCCGTACTATCCATCATCCCCTGCCCAAGTTGCACCATCGGAATAGCAAACAACACAACAACACAACCAAAGAACACCGCAACACGCTTCATCCTATGCAATGCCAATCCCGCAAACAGGATTACCAAAAGCGGATAGGTAAAGCGCCAATAACGTGAAGGATAAAACAGATGGAATGCAAAGAGCTTAGCCAACAACGACAACACCAACGAAGTCCCCAACAACATCCAAAAGACACGAGGCAGCTTCGACCCCTTAAACCGAATACCTAGATAAAGAAAAAACGCCACCACAAGTAATACTCGCAACGCAACAAAAGCAAGGTGCCATGAAAAGCCATTCAAGAATGCTTTCCCATACACAAAAACTTCCGGAACAAACATCTTCGCCGTTAGCCCAATCATCGGATTGACAAAGGCACTCAACGGCAACACCGGAATGCCAGAAAAGCGCATCTTCCCACCAGCGTAAAATTCAGGCATCTCTGCAGCCTGGTCATAACTAATAAACGAACCATATTCAGTAGTAGCCGTCAACACATACAGCTGCAACAACAACCCCAGAACCACAACAAAACCAATCCCATAATGGACAATCACCTTCTTGTTCGCCAAGATCTTTGTACGATATAAACGATACAACAAATCAAAGAACATCAAGAACAGACAAATCAAAGTAATGCTCGGATAAAAGAACACCGTCAACACCATAACCAAAGAAGTCTTCAAAAAATCCGAAGAAAGTAAGTAATACACAAACATCACAAACAACAAGACTGCCATATCCTTGTAATATCCTCTAAAGACATTCATCAACGGCAAGAATACTAGGAACAATCCAACCAAATACCATCCTAAGCGCTTATCACGAAGGGTATCACCAATCTTAAACATAAACAATGCAGCGAGAGGCACCAACAAGAACGGCAACAGCTTGAACACCAACAAAGCATCACCAAATAACAGCATCAACACCCGATAGAGAGCAACAAAACCTAATGGCTGCCCATACGCATAGGCCGAATACGAAGTCAACACATCGTCTGGGTACAAAGAACTGTCAGAAAACGACTGCATCCAATACACGCTGAGCCGAACATCATCCGCAATCGCATACCTATCCGTTAAACTCGGATACGAGTGAAATAATTGAACCACTAAAGCCAGAAAAATAATCAGTAGGTACGTTTTCCGCAACGATAACCTGTTCCCGCCATCCATCTTCTATTGAAGCGCTTTAGCATTTAATAAATCTTCGCATGAATGAAAAGCTTTTAATAAGCACTTTTGATTCCAAGGACTAATGGTTCAGAATAAAACGAGAGAGCTCAAGGGAAAAAGAATCGCAGTAGTAGGCGGATTCGGCTTCATCGGAAGCCACCTTGCAAACGAATTATGTAAGAACAATGACGTAGTAGCAATAGGCAAAACCCTCCATCCTCATGTACATCCGAAAGTCACACAACTACGATATGACATCCTTTCCGATGATTTTCTCACCTACCTCAACCGCGAATCCTTCGATATCGTCATCCATCTCGCAGGCACCTCCGAAATCTGGCCTTCATTTAAGAATCCAGAGCGAGAATTCAAACTCAATGAAGAATCAACCAAGCGCATCCTAGAGTGCCTCTCCAAAAAGGAAAAGAAGCCACTTTTCGTCTATGCCAGCACCATCGGGGTCTACGGCTCAATCAACAGAAAAATAAACGAGCAAGATGATACCATACCACTCTCACCCTACGGAAAAAGCAAACTTGCAGCCGACATCCACACACAGTCCTACGCCAAAGATAACAAACTCAAAACCCTCATCCTACGCTATTCCGGAACCTATGGACCGAGACAAAAGAAACTCTTCGTCTACGATCTCATTAAAAAACATCATGACTCACTCATCAACAAAAACAAAGAACCTATTCTCATCAAAGGCTCCGGAAAACAACGTAGAGACATCAATTACGTCACCAATCAGGTGGATGCAACAATAGCATCCATCGAGCATGCAGAATTCAATGGAGACATCGTCAACGTAGGCTCCGGCGAAGAATACGCACTCAAAGAAATCGCAAAAAAGATCCATTCCTACTTCTCAAATGCTCCAGATCTAAAGAATGAGCAAACAAAGCGCGAGGGCGACACACCACTACTAGCATTCGACACCACCAAACTTCAATCCTACAAGTACAACAACGAGATCTCACTCCAGCAAGGCATCCTTAATACTTCAAGATGGTTCAAACGCGATTATCTAGAACAAAATAGGGACAAACTCAACCTTTCCATAACCGTCATCCTTCCCAGCTACAACGAGAAGAAAATCATCGCTGCAACCATCAAGAAAACAGAACAATTACTTTCAACCATCGTAAAAAAGCACGAAATCCTAGTCGTTGACGATTCAAGTCCCGATGGAACCGCAGACGTCGTAAGACAGGTCATGAAATCAAATTCAAATGTACAACTGCTAGTAAATCCCAACAAGAAAGGATTAGGCTATGCACATAAACTAGGATTAGATAATGCAATTAACGACATCATCTGCATCATGGATTCCGATGGCTCTCCCGACGTCAACACCATCATCGATTTCGTCTACGGCATCCACACCGGATACGACATGATCATCGGTTCACGATTTATCCCTGCCTGCACCATCATCGGCCAGAAATGGATCAAACAATACTCTAGCAGGCTCATGAATCAGGTCATCAGATATCTACTCGGAACAAAAATGAATGACAACACCCACAGCTATCGTGCCATTTCACGAAAGGCATACAACAAAGTCAAAGACCAGGTACACGACCACCACCACCCAGAATTTTGCCTAGAATTAACCGTTAAAGCCCAGCGAGCAGGACTGAAAGTAATAGAAGCACCCACCGACTTCATCGAACGCGATTCAGGCGAGACCAAAATGCCCATCGCAAGCTCCGGAATGCGTGCAATCAAGAAGATTTTCTCCTTACGATTTTCTAAATAGCCTCAGCAATGCACTTAAAGGCAATGTTTAAAAACCGTTAAACGACCCCAATATAGCAAAGGCAACTAATTTCCGAACAGGGATATTGCATTTGCTTATTACGAAAAGCAAAGAAATGTTCGATAATTATTTGCTTTGAGTATACACAGTAAAATGACCTATACACCCGAAAAACAAATAGGAACTGGAGACATCGTTATCTCCGAACACGAAAAGAAATACTTAGCGAAAGTAATAGAATCCAGTAGAATCTCCTATGGCCCTTTAAGTCAAGATTTCGAGGCACGCTTTGCAAAGCATCACGAGTGCAAGCACGCTCTCTTCTGCAATTCAGGAACATCAGCATTACACATGTCTCTCGCAGTATTAAAAGAAAAGTTTAACTGGAAAGACGGCGACGAAATCATCATTCCTGCCCTAACCTTCATTTCAACCTGCAATGTCGTTCTACACACAAACTTAAAACCAGTGTTCGTAGATATCGAACCCGACACCTACAACATGGATCCAAAGAAGATTGAAGAAAAAATAACCGATAAAACAAAATGCATTATTCCCGTCCATCTCTTCGGACAACCCTGCGATATGGATCCGATCATGGAGATCGCGAATAAACACAAGCTACAAGTCATCGAGGACTCCTGCGAGGCCATGTTTGCAAAATACAAGGGCAAGCCTGTAGGCTCGTTCGGCAACATCTCCTGCTTCTCAACCTATATAGCACATTTCCTCGTTACCGGCGTCGGCGGATTCTGCTTAACCAACGACAACGACCTAGCCATCATGCTCCGCAGCTACATGAATCACGGCCGCGACTCAATCTATCTGAATATGGATGCCGACACCGACAAAAAAGGAGAAGAATTAGCATCCATCGTATCACGAAGATTTAATTTCGTCAGACTTGGCCACAGTTTCCGCGCAACCGAGTTCGAAGCAGCAATAGGTCTCGGCCAATTAGACATCGTAGACGAGATCATCACCAAGCGAAAAGCAAATGCTGCATTTTTCACCGAGCAATTAGCATCAGTAGCTAACTATCTCCAACTTCCAGCCACAAAAGAAGACCGCGACCACGGCTTCATGATGTATCCTATTGTGGTCAAGCAAGATAGTCCTAAGACAAAGGAACAATTGGTAAATTTCCTAGAAGAGAACAAGATCGAAACCCGAGATATGGTACCGCTACTAAATCAACCCTTCATCAAAGAACGTTTTGGCGACATCGAGAAAGACTTCCCAGTAGCAGAAAACGTCAGAAAGAACGGATTCTATTTCGGCTGCCACCACTACCTAAAAGACGAAGAAAAACAATATATCGTCGATAAAATCATCGAGTTTTTTTCTGAGTAAGTGCAATACCTTTATATAAGAAAAAGCACTAGTAAGCACATGAAAGTCTGCATGCTGACGACCTCATTTCCCTCGCACAAAGGCCACCATCAAAGCCCTTTTATTCTCAGTTTAGCGGAGGCCCTAGCAAGAAATAAAGTAAAAGTCGATGTAGTCTGTCCATTTTACCATAAAGGAAAAGACAAAGAAGAAACCATCAACGGCGTTCGTGTACATCGTTTCCAATATCTCTATCCGGCAACGCTCCAAGGCCTCCATAAAGGCGGCGGCCTACCTCATAACCTGAAACGCTCCCATCTCTCAAAAATAGAATTAATGCCCTATCTCTTTGTCTACTTCCTAAAAGCAATCAAGTACGCTCGCAATGCCGACATCATCCACGCGCAATGGTCGCTCTCCGGCCTAGTAGGAGTATACCTCAAAAAGATGTTCAAGAAACCGTTAATCATCTCCACTCGAGGAGTCGCCGTTCAGAAAGCCTCGAAAAGCAAATGGATGAAGCCCATCCTCAAGAGCGTATTAAAGAACGCAGACTACATTACACCAAACAACATCCATCACCTAGAAAGCATAAAAAAGCTAGGAATTCCAAAAAGCAAGATCATCTCCATTCCAAATGGCGTAGATACCAAGCTCTACAAACCTCGCGCTAAAACATCACAAAAAAAAATCCTCTTCGTAGGCTGGCTCATAGAGCGCAAAGGAGTACTAGATCTCGTAAACGCCTTTACAAAAATACACGAACAACATCCACAAGCAATCCTCCAACTCATAGGTAGTGGCTCCCTCAAGAGCAAAATTAAAACAACAATAAAAAAGGCAGGACTCCAAAGCAAGGTCAAGATGATAGATTCAGTATCTCCAGAGAAAGTGGCAGATTATATGTCGAAAGCAGATCTATTCATCCTTCCCAGCCTCACAGAAGGAAGACCCAATGTAATCTACGAGGCAATGCTGTCTCAACTACCCATCATCGCAACCAATATACCTGGAACCAACGAATTAATTCAAAACAAGAAGAATGGCATCCTCGTACCTACAAAAAATCCAAATGCAATAGCAAAAGCGGCAATCGAATTACTCAACAACAACACCAAAGCTACGAAACTAGCAAAGACAGCAAGAAAAAACATCCTCACATCCAAAGTATCCTGGGATGACTCTGCTAAAAAGTTCATCAAACTCTACAAAGAGGCAACATGTGCGGAATAACCGGATTTTCATGGGACGACAGTAAGCTCATCAAAAGCATGGTCGCAATCCAAAAACATCGCGGCCCCGACCAAGATGGAATCTATACCGATAAGAACTGTTCTTTAGGCCATGCAAGACTAAGCATCATAGATCTGTCCAATGCCGGCAAACAACCCATGACGAATGAAGCATTAACCATCACCTTCAACGGAGAAATCTACAATTTCAAGGAAATAAGAGATGAGCTAAGAACTAAAGGCCACAAATTCAAATCAGAAACCGATACCGAAGTAATCCTTCACGCCTACCAAGAATATGGAGCAAAGTGTGTAGAAAAATTCAACGGAATGTTTGCATTCGCCATCTACGACGCAACCAAAAAGGAATTCTTCCTAGCACGCGATCGTGCAGGTGTCAAACCCCTCTATTACTCGATAAAAGACAAGAAATTAGTCTTCGCCTCTGAGCTAAAAGCTATTTTACTCCATGAACACATCTCCAAGGATCTAAGTAAACCAGCATTCCAAAAGTTCCTCACCTTCCGCTACACCCCTGACCAACAAACACTCTTCCAAGACATCCAAAAACTACCTCCTGGCCATCATGCAATCTACAAATCAGGAAAACTAACACAAAAAGAGTTCTGGGATCTCTCGATAAAGCCCGTAAAGGACAACCAATATGCATCAAAGATCGATGACACATTACAAGAAGCAGTACGCAAGAGATTAATGAGTGATGTACCTCTAGGAGTCTTCCTTTCCGGTGGCCTAGATTCAACCTATATTGTAAGCTTAATGAAAGAATTAAACGACCAGCCCATAAAAACATTTTCCGTAGGCTTCGAGCACGGCCAGGGCTACGACGAGAGTACCTTTGCAAGAATTGCTTCAGAAACCTACGATACCGACCACCACGAAATCTTCGTAAAAGAGAAATCATTCGAATTACTTCCAAAAATCATGTGGCACATGGACGAGCCCATAGCAGATTTCGCCTCTATCCCTACCTATATCCTCTCCGAATTCGCAAAGAAGAAAGTATCCGTTGTATTAACCGGTGAAGGCGCCGACGAATTATTTGCAGGATATAGAAAGTACAAATATCTCAACGCGTTCAACACCTACAAAACCATGACTCCTCTCGTAGTAAGAAAATTGATGTCACGAGTAGCCGCACCCTTTACCTCCTCCTCTGCAGCAAAAAGATTCCTAGAATTAAATAAATCATCCTCCACAACCGAGTACTATCTCAATTTAATTTCCTATTTCAACAAGCAAGAAAAGCAAGAGCTCATGCTCCATCCAGAATCAAAAGGCCACTCCGCCGAGCTAGTAACTCCCTATCTCAAAAAACGACCATTAACCGACGCCTTAACAACGTTAGACTTCAAAACCTGGCTCCCAGAAGATCTGCTCATGAAAGTAGACAAAACCACGATGGCTCACGGTCTAGAAGCTCGCGTTCCCTTCCTAGATCCCGATATGATTGAGCTAGCATCCAAAATACCGGCATCGCTAAAACTAAGACACAACAAAGAAAAGTACATCCTAAGACAAGCAATGAAAAAACGCGTCCCAAAATCCATCTACAAACGAAAAAAGCACGGCTTCAATGTCCCCGTCCATGAATGGCTAGGAAAAGAACTGAAAAGCACAGCGCAAGACCTACTCTCAAAAGAATCCCTGGCAAAGCGCGGACTCATCAAGCACAACTACGTAGAAAAACTCTTCAACAACTACAACAAGTCCAAAATCTACGCCAGCAGACAATTATGGACATTATTAAACTTCGAAGTCTGGGCAAGAATCTATCTAGACAACGACGCAAAGAAACCGAAAGGCTTCGAGAGTATTCTGTAAACACCTTTTCAGCATATAATGATGCGATTGTTTAAGGGGTACTCTACTATTATTAGAAAATGTCTGTATGCCTTTCAAGTTTCCATCCCCATTTCTCTATCCAATTTCTATTGTTATAGGTGTCATTCATTAATCTCCAGAAACCATGTAGAAATATGGGTGTGAGATTTCTTGGACTAAAAGGGGAGTTGTAGGTCTTTTTTAGGTCTGGAATGACGTAATACTGATTTATCCCCTCATCGCCTTCTTCGAACAACGCTCGAGTTGCAGCTGATGCTCCCTTCCAATAATCCGTAGGGGAATTTTTCTGATTCTTGTAATATATAGGAAATTCAAAAACACATAGATTCAAATTATCCTTATAAGGTCCGCACCAGATGTGACCTTGATTCTTATCAACTTTTCGATCGTTAAGAGTATATTCCCAAGGATCATTGGGGTCAAACAGAAACTTTACTTTCCAATTCCCCGTATCCTTTGTCCTGTGCCAGGATGCAGCACGTTCCTCTCGCTCCTGCCTTGTGATTACATCGCGACACCCGCCCCAAATACTGGCTCTATTGACTCCAGAATTGTGAAAACTACAGATGACTGCTCGTGGATTTCTGGAGGAAAGGACAAATTCCTTGTTGCTAGCTTCGTGTGAATCAGTCCATTTGGGAATATTTTCAGCTTCAATCCCCTCTGTCTTCTCCATTCTCATTTTCTTTCCTTTCCTTTTTCTGTATGCCATCACCATCTTCCTGTCAAGATCCTGCCACTGCCCAACAATCTTTACAGGAAATCCTTTTTGTTTCAGAAAATCGTAGGCTATCATTGCCATTTCTTGTGCGGTTTTTTCGCTTGAATGAGTACCATAAACGATGATGATCTCCTGGAAATAAAATCCTGGTGTGCCGATGAGAATATTGCTCCTCTCCCTCTTTTCTACCAGTTGCTGCTGAATTTCTTTCCCGTTAGCTTTTTCTTCCGCTTCCAGTTTTGCTGCGAAATCCGCATCTTTTTTGAGGAAATTTGTCAGTTTAGTATCAATTTCGCGGACGTATGGTAGGGCATCGGGAGGAAAGTCTTTTTCGTAAGAGGCTAAATCTTTCTTGATCCAGGCCTCGTCTAATTCAGAATCTAGCCTTACCTCTGATATGGCTTCAAACTCTTTAGTTACGATTTCAACTAGCTCGTGAATAAGTTGTGCGAGGTGGTCTTTTTCTGCACCATACAATGGTCGCTTAACGTGGTGAATGAATTGGATACTTCGCTTTATTTTCTCATAGGTGTCAGCAAATTCGGTGTTAAGATGCATCAGGAGAGTTACCTCTTTTGTTTCCTTTCTTTTGAGAGGGGATCTATTCTTGATCATTTTTTCTAGTAGATTGGTTCCCTTAGGAAGATGCTTTTTTAGGATTCGGTTCTCGTTGACGGTCTCTGTTCTGAGCAGTTGATTTGCTCGTCGCATCGAATCAACAATCTCTTTCTTTTCTTGTGAAGAAGTATCTTCTGGTAGTAGCTGAAAAATATGGTGCTGAACAGCGAGTTTTACAAAATCTTTTAGTTGATTTACCGCACCTGGAAAATTACGAGAACACTGAGATTTTACTTTTTCCAAATTGTCGATGTGTTCTAACCACATATCTCTCCATTCATGAGTATGTTCTAGATTTCCCTCAAGCAACTCATCGTAGTATTGATCGAGCTTAGCTTCGTTGGCTGAATACTGTGCCCCCGATATTCTTAAGAGGTCATAAAGGTGATTGAGAGCGAAGACCTCCTTTTTCAATGTAGCCATACAATTGTTTGGAGGTTCATGCTTATAAATATTATTGAAGTGATTGTTCTAATGGCACCACTTTCAAAGTAAACAATCAGACAACAATTCACTTCTTCCGCATATCAGCCAAGAAACCAAACAACACGATCTGAATTCCTGTCATAATAAACAATGCCGATAAAATAACTCTAGGAATTCCACCCACAGCATCAACAGTAATCCAAGAATACAAAATCAATGCACCTAACGCCAAACCTAAAGCAACAAAAAAACCACCGACAGCTCCAAAAAACTTCAACGGCAGGTAATCTCTTTGAATTCGCAAGATTCCAACCCAAGCATGAACTGCATAGTGAAACGCATTCTTCATCAATCTACTCTGTCCATCTCTTCTAGCAAAATGAACAGGAACTTCGCTAATTCTAAAATGTTCCCGAGCAGACCTAATAATCTGCTCCTGAGTATACGTAAAATCAGATAAAATTGAAATCTTGGCAACGGCAGGAATAAACGCCCTAAAACCCGTCTGTCCATCACTAATCTTCTGTCGAACAATAGATGAAATTACACGAGAAAATGCTTTATTTCCAAAACGCTTCAACCATGGCATCGATTCGATATGGCCTGCAAAGCGACTGCCTAATACTAAGTCCGCCTTCCCAGCTTTAACCGGAGCAACGACCGCAGCGATATCTTTAGCCAGGTATTGACCATCCGCATCAATATGAAGGATAATATCAGGATTCAACTTCAAAACTTCCTTCATCTCCGTTCTAAAGGTCTCAGCCAACCCGTAATTACTAGGATGAGAAACAACCGTAGCCCCTAAATCACGAGCAACCGAGGCAGTTTTATCAGAACTCCCATCATCAACAACAAGAAATGAGTAAGAATCCGAGCTCGCATCTACCATTTTCTTAATAGAGCTAAGGACTTCAGGTAAAGTCTTCTCCTCATTGTAAGCGGGAATACAAACGACTATTTTCATAACCCTCTAAAACGGCAAACTATTTAAATAGATTTCGGACTTTCCGAGAGTGAAATGAGCATAATTACCATAGTATTGTTCTTTATCTACACCTACGCCCTAGGCTATTCAGTAACCAAACACAGCAACGCACCAACCGTTGAAAAACACGTTATGCGAGTAGGAATCGGCCTAGCAGTCCTACCATTACTTCTCGTCCTCCTCTACACCCTCCACCTACCTGTAGATTGGAAAATCCTACTAGCAATCTGTTTGATTAAACCACTCTACGACCTCATTAAACACCGCAAACTACCATCAAAACCTAAAATCACCAAATCAGACCTCTATGCAACATCTGCAATAATCATCTCCCTTGTAGTACTCGTCATTTTCCTCAACGGAGCTTTCAACTATCCCTATTTCGAAGACGACGATCCATGGGTACACGCCGTGGGCATAAAATATGTCAGCATCGAAAAGAAATTAGACGATCCGAATAGCAAGTTAAAGTATATTGACCCCTATCCACCCGGCTACGATGCCGTCATGGGGGTACTCCATCAAACCTCGCCTGAGATCATGTGGACCATGAAATTCTTCAACTCTTTAATTATCGCAATAGGAATAGCCTGTTTCTTTTTCTTCGCCAAAACCTTCATGCAGAGCAGCCAAAAAGCGCTGCTAGCAACCGCAACATTAGCCATGCTCCCCTCATACCTGAGCCACTTCATCTGGGCGCATTCCCTCGTCATCACGCTCTTCATCATCTCACTCTACCCGGTAATAAAAGCAGATGAGAACAAAATGTGGATTTTGCCAGCCGTTTTAGCAATCACCGGCATGGTACTAACACAACCCTCCCAACCCATCAAGTATGCAGTCCTGTTTGGAATCTTCCTACTAGTAAAAGCACTCGTACAAAAGAAAATTCCCGTACGACAAGGCCTCACCATAGCAGCCGGCTACCTCTTATCATTAATCTGGTGGATAAAGAACGGATTAAGTTTCGGATCGCGTGTCTACAAAGACCAACCCGATCTATACATTAACTCACCCACGGGATTAGCAAAAGTCTGGGCAACCATCCAAGACTTCTTTCCCCCCTACGGCGGCACCGCAACACGCGCCTACACCTTTAACGATTTCTTTGTCGTAAAATCTCAAAATCTCATCAACAACCCAGTAGGATTAGGAATAGCAATTTCCATCATCACCCTCATCTCAATAGCCCTAATTTGCCTAGCCCTCAAAGGCATGAAGAAACAAAAGAAGATCTGGACACTAACTACCCTAGGATGGCTCATCTTCGCCTTTTTTGGAGTAAACTCATTAACCTTCAACCTTCCTCTTGGATTATTCGCCTTCAGATTCTGGATGATTCTAGCAATTCCCGTGTCAATACTTACCGCAGAGGGCATCGTCTCACTAGCACAGCTAGCTAAACAAGTAAACATCCCCAAAGTAGCAACCATCTTATTGCTGCTCACCCTAATCTTCTTCACCGCCGGCAAACAAAAGATAGACGTCAATACCGCAAACTGGCCGCCTGGCCAGATGTGGACCTCGAATGAAGAGATTACTGGCTACGTCTGGATGAAGGATCTCCCGGTAAACACCAAAGTCTTTGCATACAGCAACGACGAACAAACACTCGGTGTAAATATGTTCAGCTGTCTCTGGTGTGAAGACGTCATAGCATTCCGAAAAGGATTACTCAATCGCACAACCGATGAAGTATACCAGTGGACCAAGCAAAACAACTACGAATATATCCTATTCGATGGCAAAGCATTCAGAGACCACAAGAAGTACTACGGAAATAGAACAGATCAACTCCTCAACCAACACATCCAAGAATTTTCAGCATTGCCCCAAACATCGGTAGCCTATCAAAACCCAGGCATTATCATTTTTAAGATTTAGAACGTCTTCTCTTCAACCAAAACCCAATCGCTACAAGAACTAGAGCAACCACAACAACCGTCAGCTTTAAAGAAACAACAGTAGCAGGCCAATAAATCAAAGCCGGAACTAATCCAACACCCAAGAACAGAGAAAACACAATCCGCTCCAAATCATCCGAAACAAAAGAACTCAAAATAAAGTAAACAGGAACCACCATAACCAGAAGCATGCCTACAACAGTACGTAATCCAACAACACCGAGTGTAAGTAACGATACCAAAGCTACCATAAACACACAACCTAACATCATATCGCGATACTTCATGTCTTATGCACCCTAATATTCGAACTACTATACAATACCGAACTAGAATTCGCAAGCGATTGCTCTAATTGCAACATCCCATCAACCAAATCCTGCCGACCAATCCGGGCAAAATCCGAGTAATCAAAAATCACATACGAATAATCAGATAACTCCCCCTTATCCTTCACATAACGATGCCCCATCGTGCGAATCCAGCGTGTCTTTGCAAGACTTATAGAACCCAAATGCAAAAGAGTAGCATCTTCCGGTACAGAACTACTTGCCTTCAAGTAACGAGTTAATGTAATCTGATCCTCATTCACTCTTGAAATACCAGGATAAGCATCCTTTAACGTACCTACTGCACCCGGCACAATCGAAAATAACATCACGACAGTAAATAACACAACACCGCCCAACTTCGCCAACGGCTTAACATCACGCTTCAAAGGAATAAACGAAATCAACTGCCACACACCGATCACCATCAACGGATAAAAGATATGCGCAGTCCCACTTAATGACCGATGCACACGCCCCATCCCCAAAAAGTCAAGATGAATCATCACATACAAACTAACCAGCCATGCCAACAACAACAAGTCCTTACGATTACGACGCAGACCCAACGCCAACACACCTAACCACACAAACGCCATCGTCCAAGAAGGAGCAATCATCTCACTATATGAGTAATACGAAGCTGGAACTCCATTATTATCTCCCTGGGGAGAGAACCAATGGAATAACCGACCAACCTCACCTTTACCCGGCTGATCTAATGAGCTATCCGAACCTAATCGAGCAAACACGTTCAGCGTCTGGGTCGGAAAGACAGAAACAACCAAAACAAACAACAGAATAACCAAAGACAGATGCTTTGTGTTAAAGCACCATTTCCGTTCCTTAACCACAACAAAAATCGTAAACAATCCCAACGCAGCTATCGTATGAAAAAAATCCATCGGATGAATAAAGAGATTGACCGCCAATAACAAAGACATCAACACCAAATACCGAGGCTTCTCCTGTTTAGCAAGAAAGCTCTCAATATACAGGTAGGCACAATACAACACCAATGGCAGATAAGCAAAACCCATCCGTTCAGGCCACTGACCCCAGATCGTAATCAAGATATCACGCATCGAAAACAGCAACAACAAAGCAGAAGCAAATGCAATCGGCAATCCATACAGTCTACGCAATAAGAAGAACACACTCAGCACAATTAGCGATCCAAACAGCGAGTTCATGATATAAATCGGAACATCAGCACTACCACCCACAACCGAACCAACCGCCAAACCCATATGAAACGGCGGAGGATACCACAGCGTGTGCGGCTTATACTTATTATCGCCACCATACCGTTTATCGATAAACGTTGGCAAGCTACTCATCGCTCTATCCTGAGCATACGAAAATTCAGCAATCGCATAATGAGATGCTGCATCAACCTCACCATACGGAGCAACAGAAGACTGCAATGGAAGTGTCCACAACACAAGCATCCCTAAGAATAACAACGTCAAAGCAATAAGATCGTGCTGTTTAGTAAATTTCATCACGCACCCCGAACCAGCTTCAAAACCTGATTAAGGGAAATCGCCTGCAAGCACTTATTATCATTACACGAAGTCTTTCTATGATTAAAAGCAGAAACACACGGACTACATGCCATGCTCGAATACAATGCAGTACAGTTCTTACTAAGAGGCTTATACAATGCAGGCGTCTCCGGCCCAAAGAACACAATCGTCTTGATCGGAGTCAACGAAGAAAAATGCGCAGGTCCCGAATCGTTCGTAATCAAATAATCAGAAACGTTATACAAATCAATAAGTTCCGGCATCGAAGTTTTTCCTGTAAAATCAAGACACCGATCATTCTTCACATGGTTCACAATAGCATCCGCATCCGGCTTTTCCTTTTCCACACCAGTAACCACAATAAACGTCTGCTTATCCTTCAACAATTCCGCAGCCAACTTTTGAAAATTCCCCAACGGCCATTTACGAATAGGCAACAAATCAGAGGCATTCGGATTTAACAACACAATCCTACTTTTCTCATCAATATCAGCATTCAATGCTTTTAATTTCGCATAAATCGCACCTTTAGCCTTACCATCAGAAGTAACCGAACAAGCTACAATTTCACCCATACTAATAACACGCTTCACCATCGGTTCTGAAGATTGAGGATCCTCCAACAAAGCATACACCAACGCCATAAAACTCTGGCTAATATGGTAGTGAGGATTATACATAACGCGATGCGTCTGGATATTGCCCCGGTACAAGCCCTCCATATGGTATTTGTAAAAGCCAGAAACCGCTTTAGCACCCGTAAAGAAAGACAAGATGCTCGTAAAGCGAGAAAACAACTCTAAATCAACAACCGTATCGATACGTAACGAACGAGTCTTTATGATCGCCCGTAACGTATCAAAAGTCAAAACAAAAAAGTTACCTGAACGGATAGTAATCACATTCTTCTCAGGAATAATATCAAGCAAATCAATACTTGCTCTATTTTCCTTGAAAATCATGAAATACAATTCAGCATTAAACAATTCCTTAGCCTTTTTCATGGCACTATACGCCAAAATCGTACTCCCCATCTCCGAAAGCTCCAAGAATAAGATCTTTTTCGGCTTATAGCCCTGTTTAGGCTTTCTAAACCCTAACAACCGCTGAAAACTCACTGCAAGCGACAACAAAAAGCAAAGAGGAACACCTACGTATTTGTCTATAGCCCTCATCATATCAGGATTCATAGTTTCATACCACCCTTACTTATAGGGGAAAATGCCCACAAGTTATATAAAGTTTATTATAACATAGAGGACGACATAAGTTTGATTATTATCGTCGTCTATGTTGTAAAAGACAAACAAATTATAAAGATATTTGTCTTTTACTGAGTGGAGACTTGTAAAAAACACCGCTTATCGAATGCAAAAACAATGTTAACCATCAACAAAAAGCTGTTCAAAGCCCTCCAAAAAGCCAATATCCAGTACTGCCATTGGAAGAGCAATGAGCATCTCAAAGCAGGATTACAAGGAAAGACCGATCTAGATATTCTGATAGCTAAAAACACCTCAACTTCAGCAAAAACCATTCTTCAAAAGTCAGGATTTCAACTCTTTTCCGGACCCGACACTATGGAATACAAGGGATTGGAGCATTGGATCGGAATGGATGCCGAAACAAAGCAACTCTCTCACATCCACCTCCACGATTATTTGCGTCTAGGACAAAAACATCTGAAAGGCTACATCCTACCGTGGGAGTCCCTACTATTAAACACCGCAACCAACGATCCCGCAACAAATATCACGATAGCAGACCCCAATCTAGAGCTCATCTTACTACTAACACGTTCCGCACTCAAAATTCGGTGCAGAGATTATCCCCTCTTCTTCCTAGGACAAATCTACTTTTCAAAAGACGACAAGCGGGAGTTCAATTGGCTACAGCAACGATCAAATAAAGAGAAACTGAGAAAGTACGCACAAAAAGTATTAGGAAAAAAAGCAGCACAACATATCGTCAGTCTTAAACCCTCATTATTCTCACTAACAAAACTAAGACGCATCATAAAACCAAGACTACACTCACATAAGCAACACAATCTAATCGATGCAACCCTCCAATCCTGGAAACGAGAGCTTATCTGGATAACTCACAAAATAAACCAGCGCTATTTCCATCAACCTACAACCGCTGGACTCCGTGTTGGAAAAAAAGGAAAGGTAATCGCCTGCATCGGCACCGACGGATCAGGAAAGTCCACCATAACAAATGAATTAACAAAATGGCTTTCCTGGAAGTTCAATCCAATCCCCATCTATTTCGGCAGCGGCCAAGGCACCATATCCCTATTACGCCTACCCCTCAAGCTCCTGGCAAGTATCTTCACCTCAAACTCCTCAGGCAACATCGAAAAAGTCTATAAACAAGAAAAAGCAAACAGCACCTCTCCTCTACACGCAATAAAAAAGGTAGGCCTCATTACCTGGGCACTTCTTCTAGCCAGAGAAAAAAGAATTAAACTAAAAAAGATGATCAAAGCACGAAATCGCGGCATGATCATCATCTGCGACCGCTTCCCACAAAAGAATATCCAATATCTGAGCGACGGCCCTCTTCTGATGGACCACCTCCAGAGCAAATCATCAATAATGAAAAAACTAGCACGCTGGGAATTCAAAACCTACGAGCTAGCATTCAACAACGCCCCCGATCTTGTACTCAGACTAAACGTTTCACCCAACATCGCCGTAAAGAGAAAGTCCGACATCACCCTTAACGAACTCCAAACCAAGAGCAACACCCTCAAAACACTCCAATACGGAAAATCAACCAAGATCGTAGACATCGATGCCAATATGCCACTACAAGAAGTCATCAACAAAGCAAAAAATACCCTCTGGAAAGAAATCTAGCCAACAAAAGAACTCTAAAGACCCTTCTTCAAATGATCTAAACTCTTACTAACATCAAACACCGATCGACGACTCTTACATGCAGCAACAAACGAAGCATTCTTTTTCTGAACCGTCTCCAAAGCATCAGTGAGAGAATCAGCATCACAAACAACACCAAACCGCTCCTTGGAAACAACAGAACTAATCGGCAACACCCTAGAAACAATCACTGGCGTCCCACACGCAACAGATTCCATCGCCGAAGAGGGATATGCCGGAGTATGTTCGCGCGACTGTGCGCATAACACTGTTACATCGGCCCGAGCATAATAAGAAGCCAAATCAACAACCTCATTTACCACCTCAATGTCTAAATCACTATACAGTTTTCGTATAATGCCTTTCAACTCAGAGTGATACGCCCCTCTCCAGATCAAAACTAATTTTTTACCCTTAACATCAAGCTGCGCAAAGGATTCAAGCAATAACAACACCCCTTTCTCATCAAAAATCTGTTCAAAGTCATGATGCTGCAACGGAGCGCTAGCAAAGAGCACCGTAAAACCGTTGTGCTTCTTCCGAGCCACGCTATATTTCGCAAGATCAATCCCAAACGGAAATACAGTTGCACCGGGAGCCTTCTTGATAGCAAAAGGAACCACCACCGACTTAAAACCAGATAACTCGTCAGAAGAAATCCTCCATTCAGGATCCCGTAAATGATACACAATCTTCTTCCGACCAATTAAACCCGAAAGCAATCTAAAATACAAACTCCCTGGTGTACATTCCAATATAACTTGCTTATAACGCAACGACCTAAAAAACACAATCAAAGCAAACACACCATACAACAAAAAGCTATGACGAATAATCAAATACCTACCTTTTCGAGAAAACAACCAACGAATCTTACCAGTAGCAACCACATCAATCCCCAGTTTCTCAGAAACCAAAGCAATCTCTTTAGTCCACGCCTCATTACGTGGCCATCCCTTTCCCGGAGCAACGATTAACGTCTCCTTCATCCTCGTCTCACATCCTGCATCGTTTTCTGTAAACGCTCAAGCAAGTGAATATTCATAAAATAATAAATCAACGCAACCACATACTTCCGAACCGTTGCAATAATGACAACATTCGCACTCAACACAACCGAAACGCCACCAACAAGAGTATACAAATACGTCCCCACTCCCTCTCTCACTCCTAATCCAGAAATACTGATAGGGATTAAACTGAGAAGGCTCGTAATCGCCGTAACGAATAAGATAACTAACAACGAGACTTGCACATCAAACGCCCTAAACAAGAACCACGTCCCGATAAAGCCACTAAAGAACTTCATAAGTGTCAGTACAATATTCACCAACAAATAAAGTTTCTTCTCACGTACAAGCAACCGCAGATTTGAATAAAACCCATCAAAGTGCTTTGCGTGCCTTCGTAAAATATATTTCTTCACCAAACCCCGAATCCTTGATGAACTAATTCCCAACATTCCAACTAAGAATGCACCAGCACCCACTCCGAAGACGATCCAAAACGTCTGCAAGTCCAAAAACCAAGCAATTCCCAGCAATGCCAACACTCCAGTCACAAATAAACTAATCATCTTATCAGCAACCGTAGCTGCCAACGTATCGCCATACCCAATATCGCCTTCGCGCAACAAAGAAACCAATGACAAATCTCCCAACTTACCGGGAGCAACCATACCAATGGAAAAACTCAGCATTCCCGATCTAAACAGGTGCGAAAACGAACTGTTCTTACCCAATGCCGAAAACAACACCGAAAAATTACTAGCAGCCAACACCTGAGTAGGAATCGTCATCAAAACAGAAGGAATCAACCACCACAAATTGATAGTCTTCAACACCTCCCAGAACGCACCAATACCTACCTGACTAAACAGAAATACAAACAGTAGAATACCAACACTCAGCTGCAACATCGTTCTCAACGCCTTATTCATTCTACAACAAGTGTGAAAAAGCCTATAAAAGCGTATCTATTAAGGAACATTTAAAAAGAATTCCCAGTTCACAAACATCAATGAAGAAAGCATTAATCACCGGAATTACAGGCCAAGACGGCTCCTACCTAGCAGAATTCCTATTAGAAAAGGGATACGAAGTCTATGGTATGTATAGAAGGGCCTCAACCGAAACGTTCGAAAGAATTAATCACATTAAAAGCAAAATCAACCTGATTAGCGCAGATCTCACAGATTTAAGTTCAATCATCAACACCATCAAAGACGTCCAACCCGACGAAATCTACCATCTAGGGGCACAAAGCTTCGTTCCCGCGTCCTGGTCTCAACCATTGTTAACAGCAGAAATTACCGCTCTCGGTACAACCAGAATGCTAGAAGCAATCAAAATAGTTAATCCTAAAATCAAATTCTATCAGGCAGGCTCAAGTGAAATGTACGGAAAAGTACAAGAAACACCGCAAACCGAGACCACTCCCTTTTATCCACGATCTCCGTATGGAGTATCCAAAGTATATGCCCACTGGATCACCAAGAACTACAGAGAAAGCTTCAACTTATTCGCAGCAAATGGAATCTTATTCAATCACGAATCTCCCAGAAGAGGCCAACAATTCGTAACCAAGAAAGTAACCGAATCCGTAGCAAAAATTAAATTAGGATTACAAAAAGACCTTTTCCTAGGAAACCTAGACGCAAAAAGAGACTGGGGATTCGCAGGAGATTACGCCGAAGCCATGTGGTTAATTCTCCAACACGACGAAGCAGACGATTTCGTCATTGCAACAGGAGAGATGCATTCCGTTAAGGAACTCTGCCAGGCAGCATTCGAACACGTAGGCCTAAACTGGGAGGACCACGTAAAAATCGATAAAAAGTTCCTACGTCCAGCAGAAGTAGATCTTCTAGTCGGAGACTCATCCAAAGCAAAGAAAGTACTCAACTGGGAACCCAAGGTAAAGTTCAAAGAACTCGTAGAGAAGATGGTCGACGAAGACCTCAAAACACAAGAAAGATTGATGAAAAAGTAATTCTGATACTAGAACCCTATTGACGCCCATTCTACAAACATTATTAAATGAAATTGCAATCATCCTCAATATGAAAAAGTTTATCCAGATAGTAATGGGTTGGAACGAAGCCTCCGGTAAGCAAGTCTCCGCAAAAGAACACTACGGCATGAACCCCATCAAAGTCATGCAAGCGCGCAACTACCAATGCGAAATCTGGACGTTAAAGAAACCAAATCAAAAAGAGTACGAAGTACTAGACAAACTACCAATAAGAAGATTCACCTCAACCTGGAAACTACTCAGAGCATTAAAGAAAGATAAAGAAGTAGAATTAGTTCTAGCAAATCTACGACCCTTTCTACCCGCACTCCTTTCCCCATTCACAGGAAAGAAATGCATCTTACTACCGCACACCTACGAATTAGGATCTAACGCCTTAATTAAAAAATTCTCACTATACTGTATGAAAAAGTTCAAGAAAATAATCGCACTTACTCCATTCGAAAGGGAAATCTACGAAAAAAACGGAATCCCCAAAAACAAGATAACACTACTACCTCACGCAATCGATGTAAATTTCTTCTCAGCAACCGAACAAGCAAATAAGTCAGCAGTCAGAAAGCTATACGATCTCAAAGAAAGCAATTTCATCATCACCTCAGTCTCCAATTTCAGAAAGTTCAAGAATGTAGACACCATCATCGAATCATTCGCAATCTTTCAAAGAAACCATCCCAAAGCAAGACTCCTCATCGTAGGAGCAAACCAATTTAATAATCCCAGATACAAAGACCAAGCCTCAAAACGCTTCAAAAACGTTCAAAACCCTGAAGACACCGTGAGAAAACTAAACCTCCAAGAATCGGTCATCTTTACTGGCAGCCTCAACTATAAACAAGTACGCAACATCTTCGCAATAACCGATCTCTTTGTCAACAATTCAGACCCCGAAACCATGGGAATATCGGTCTATGAGGCAGCCGCAGCCGCCATTCCTCTCTGTCTCTCCGATATCGGTTCTTTCACCAGCGTCTTCAAAGAACACGCACTATACTCAATTCCAAGAAACAAAGAACAACTTGCAAAAATATTTGAGAACTACTTCGCCAGCAAACCGCTGAGAGAGCAAAAAGGCAAAGCAGTCCAAAAACTAATGAACGACTACGATTACGACCTCTTCATGAAAAAGCTAGAAACATTCTACGATTCGCTTATCACTTCTTAACAAACGACTTCAATAACCTCTTCTCATCCGCACCCAAGCCACCGAGCAAGAAGAGTATCCCAAAGAAACTAAATACGCCTACCAAAACACCAACAAACAGATGCATCTCCATCATTCGAGCAACAACCCAACCCATCACCAATCCAGCTACTAACGGCCTCCACACTAACCTAAACAACGGCAACGAATAACCGTGACGGGAAGTAAAATACAAAAGAGAAAAAAACAACACCACATACGTAGAAACAGTAGCATACGCAGCCCCGAGAGCACCAAACCTCGGAATCAAAAGAAGATTTAATCCCACGTTAGCAAACGCAGTAATTGCAGTCGCAATAGTAAACTTCTTCTGCTGGTCAATTGCATTCAATAAATATCCCAGCAGATGAGTCAAGAAAATGAACAGAATGGACCAACTCAACACCCGAAGTAAAGGTCCAGCACCAACAAACTCAGCACCAAATACTAGGGGCATGATCTTGCCAGCCAGCAACGACAATCCAATCACAGCCGGAAAGCCAATCGTAAACAGATAAGAAAACACCTTGTGATACAAGAATGACAATTTCTCTTTATTATCGGTATGAAACATGCGTGACATAGAGGGAAACGAAGCAGTAATAATAACAGCCGGAATAAACGATAACGCATTCACAACCGAAAACGAAGCACCATACAATCCCGTAGCCGAAAACGTAGTCATACTCCCTAACATAATAGTATCAATCCGGTAATAGATCCTTTGAAATAGAAAAGTAAACCAAAAAGGAAGAGAGGCGTTAACCAACTTCTTCCAATATCCAAAATCAAAGCTCAAGGACGGCGTAACAAAATTTCTTTTCAAAACAGAATAACAATATCCACAAACAACAACCTGCACCGCAATCAACCCAAGCATCAATCCTATCAAACCATACCCTAAGAACAAAACCGAAGCTCCAATCACCAAACCAAGACTTTTCAGCAAGGTCCTAGAAGTCAGAACAAAACGATTGCGTTCGTGAGCATTAAACACCGTATTCGCCAACCGCACAAACAGATACAACTGCTCATGAATCATGGCCAATACCAAAATAATAATAATCTCTCGAGCCTCAGGAATAGTAAATGCAATCAATAACGCAACACCATACACAATCCACGTCAAAAAGAAACGAAGCGTAAACACATTATCCAAGAACTTCTTGGTCTGGTCAGGATGTTTAGAAATCTCTCTAAATACATACGTCCGCATCCCCAAATGCGAAAAAATGAGTGCAATATTGACAAAAGCGAACGCAAACGTATATTTCCCGAATCCACTATCTCCCAAGTAATGAGAAATAACAATAACCAAAAAGAACGAAAAAATATTGCTCACAACCTCAGAAGTAAACAAAATTCCCGTGTTCTTGGCAATCTTTTTCGCTACGCTCATACCCTAAATAAGCGCTCCAATCTTTATAAAACTGACGGTATCCAAAGGTTTAAAAGTCGCTATTTATTCTTAGGTGTATGACCAAAAAAGTTTACGTAGGTCTCAGCATAGACATCGTCCACACCGGACACCTCAATATCATTAGCGAGGCTGCCAAACATGGAGAAGTCACCGTTGGAGTCTTAACCGACCAGGCCATCGCATCCTATAAGGCAGTACCCTATCTCCCGTTCGAAGATAGAAAGAAGATCGCTGAAAACATTAAGGGAGTTGCCCAGGTTATCCCTCAAGAAACCCTAGACTACGAACCTAATCTCAGAAAAGTAAAACCCGATTTTGTTGTCCATGGAGATGACTGGAAAACCGGCGTACAAAAGAAAACGCGCGCTAAAGTCATCGAAGTCCTAGCCGAATGGGGCGGGAAGTTAATCGAGCCAGAATACACCAAGAACATGTCCTCCTCCCTATTACGAAAAGCAATCCGAGAGGTCGGAACTACACCCGAGCTCCGTCAAAAGAGATTACGAAGACTACTCGGTACCAACGAAATCGTCCGCGTACTAGAAGCACATAATGGCATCTCCGGATTAATCATCGAACATACCGCTCTTGATACCAATAAAGGAAAAAAAGAATTCGACGGCATCTGGATTTCCAGCCTAACCGATTCAACCGCAAAAGGAAAACCCGATATCGAATACGTAGATTTAACCTCACGTCTCAACACGATTAACGAAATTCTTGACGTTACCACAAAGCCCATCATCGTAGATGGAGATACCGGCGGAATGATCGAACATTTCCCGATGACCGTAAAGACTCTCGAGAGAACCGGCGTTTCAGCCATCATCATCGAAGACAAAGTGGGATTAAAGAAAAATTCACTGCTAGAGGACACAGAGGAACAAGAACAAGACACCATAGAGGGCTTCTCTAAGAAACTGCACATCGGAAAGAAAGCGCAAGTCACCGAAGACTTCATGATTATCGCCAGAATCGAAAGCCTCATCCTCAAAACAGGCATGGAGGATGCACTAACCCGGGCTAAAGCCTACATCGAAGCCGGCGCAGACGCAATTATGATCCATAGTAAATCAACCACACCTAATGAAATCCTAGAATTCTGCAAAGCATACGAGCAATTCGAGAAAAAAGTGCCCCTAATCGCAGTACCCTCAACCTACAGCTCAGTCACCGAAGAGACACTATCAAAAGCAGGCATCAACATGGTTATCTACGCCAATCAAATGCTGCGAAGCGCATACCCCGCAATGCTGCATACTGCGCAAAGCATTCTGAAAGAGGGACGCGCCCTCGAAGCTGATGAAAACTGCATCCCCATCAAGGAAATACTAGAATTAATTCCAGGTACAAAATGAAAACCATATCGATACCAGCAGATCTCCTAAAGAAGGTAGAAGAAAAAGCTAAGCAAGCAAACTTCACCTCGGCAGAAGACTATATCGCATTCGTCCTAAGAAAAGTCCTAGATGACACGAAAGAAAATTCACCTACTGAAACCAAGGCAGACGAAGAAGAAATCAGAAAAAATCTCAAAGAAATGGGATATATTGACTAAGACATCTCATCAATATGCTTCTGTAGCAACGGCTGCAACATCGACAACAACTTTTTCTCGGTAGAGGCCAAGTTATCAAGTTCTAAAGGATCCTTATGTAGATTATACAATTCCCATCCATCCGGTGTCTTAACCACCTTAAACCCATCCATCCGCATCGAAAAGACATTATGCTTTTCCGGTGAAGGCCACGGCCCCGTTAAACCACCAGTTTCAGTAAACGCAACCCTATCTTTATCTTCAGTCCCCGAGATAAAAGGAAACAAAGACTTACCCTGAATTTCCTCAAATCCAGCATCCGGAGCAATATCCAACTCCTCAAGCAAGGTCGGCAGCACATCAATAAGAGAGACTTGCGCCCCAATCTCCTTTGCCTGCATTCCCGGCATAAAAATCGAACAAAAAATCTTGATCGTACTATCATACGTAAACGCTCCGTAAAATTTCTCCCCTTTCTTTTCACCGTTCGATGTGCCATGATCAGAGAACACCACCACAATCGTATCCTCCATCAACCCAGTATCTTTCAAATAACTAAACATCTTCTTCAGATACGAATCTAAATCATCCAGCGCAGAGTTATATGCAGCAACGTTCTTTTCCACGTTTCCAAAATAATCCTCCTCCGACTTCAGATACGTATTCACATACGTGGCATGCACCTTACTGTATTGTAACAATAAACAAAACGGCTTATCCTTCACCGAGTCCAGAATCGAAGAGTGAGCACTAAACAAATCATCATGCATCTCATCATGCGTAGACACCGAATCAAAACCTTCCTGAGGTGCAAGATTTTTGTTAACCATATTCCATCCCGTGTAATAGCCAGCATCCTGCAGATATTGGCCAATATGCTTACATGCATTTTTCCGATACGCAAACATCTTGTGATACCCATTAACACCGTGCTTATACGGATACAAACCCGTTAACAGAGAATGTACCGCTCCGAGCGTATACGGAGCACTCGTGATCATGTTAGGAAAATAAGTACCTTTCTTCAACACCGAAGTCAAATACGGACACCTCGAAATTCTATCCGAGCGAATACCATCTAATAACAAAAAGAGCACATTTTTCTTTTTCATAGTGATTCTAGACGCATCGCAATGCGCCGCTTCTCCTCTCTCGTTTTCATTACATCAACCGTCTGCCGTAATTGGGTGGCCATTCGAACAACAACATCCTGTTTCTCTTTTACAAGAGAATGTTCCTCTAATGGATCAGCAATCAGATCATATAATTCCACCACGCCACCCTGTACAGCACCAGTCCGAACACAAGTAGCTTCCTTTCGACTAGGAGCCATGATTAATTTATAGCGAGCATCCCGCAGAGCCTGCTTCCGCTGCATGAAAGACTCCTCCATAAACACAAAATCGCGACCCTTTCCCGATACCACATCAAAACCATCAAACGCATCCGCATCATGCGCAATACCGGCAGCCTTCAACAATGTAGGAACCACATCCTCAAGCTGCACCAGTCCGTCCTGACTACCTGAAAAACCCTTTCCCGAAATAATCAAGGGCACCTGCGTAGTAACATCATATAATCCATAATGTTCAAAAAAGATATCGTGTTCAATTAAACTTTCACCATGATCTGCCGTTAGAACAATAAGAGTATTTTCCCGCAACCCAGTCTCATCCAAAGCTTCAACAACACGCCCCACCAAACTATCAATATACGCAATCGCACCATAATATCGACCAATAATACCTGCCATCGTTTCACGAGGATCAAACACCGTCTTGTAAAACGCCAACAATTCCTTAGAAAAATTCCGCTCCTTAATCACATCAAAAAACAACCGATCGTCATCCTCTCTAAATCGCGTTGCAAAGGGTTCATCCACCGCATACGGCATATGTGCACTCTTATATTCCAGATACATGAAAAATGGCTTCTTCCCATCCTGCCTTTTTAAAAATCTAACAGCATCATTTGTCTCTTGTTCTCCACCCACCGTTCGTCTTACGGCATCCGTCATCTTTTTCGGAAGACCCTTGTAAAAGACATGCTTCGCCACAGAAGAAACGAGTGGAATTCTATTAACCATGCTCGCAACACTCTGCACAAATTTCTTTTTACTTTTTCTATCGGTAGCAACAACATCAAAACCCTGTCCTCTCCAACCCTTCAATTCCTTGAACGATTGCGTATGATATCCTGCATCCTGCAGATACTCCTGTAGAAACTTCCCACCAGATTCAAAAAAGCGATCAATAACATCCTGAGTCACAATAAAATCAAGCTTCTCTTCAGGAATCAGGTGCCGTCCACCCAATAAAGAAATACGAGAATGATCAGTTACGGTATGCGATGAAAACGCCTGCTTACACAATAAACCTTTTTTCGCCAACGCATCAATGTTGGGAGAAACATTCTTAGAAAACCCATAACATCCTAATGCCTGCGCCCTACACGCATCAATCATGATGTACACAATATTAGGTTTTCCCATAACCTCAAGAAGTTAATCTGTTTTTATAAAACTAGTGCAAACCAGCCAATAATGTCTTCAAATCGCCCTCAGCAACCTTGCGAGGATTATTTCCCATTCGTGCCGGGTTGAAACCATGCTTAACAACAACATCAGTATCGGTAACACCTAAGGCAGACAACGTAGTATCTAAACCAATTGACTTCATCAAGGCAGTCAATTTCACATTTGCTTCTTTACCCGTTTCAACACCCAGAATCTCAAGTAATTCCTGCATCCGTTGCTGCGCATCCTCGACCGAAATTCCGTTCTGAACGTTATCAGCATCCACACCACAATTATATTCAAAGAATGAAGGTAACGTTACACCAACCGCCTGGCCATGCGCAACCTCAAAGTAAGAAGTCATCGGATACGATACCGCGTGTGGCGCCGTCGTACTAGCAATATGAATCGCCTGTCCAGCAAGGTTCGCAGCAATCAACATCTGCTCTCTATGTTCCTGGGTAGGACTATTAACCGCACCCTCCAGATGCGCTAATCCCAACTCCAACGCCTGCTTGCTCAATGCACGAGAAGCGTCAGTTGACTTCACAGACCAATAGCTTTCAATGGCCTGCGCCACCGCATCCATTCCCGTTACCGCAGTAATCGGTTTCGGAAGATCGCTAGTAAAGGTCGCATCTAAAATAGCATAATCAGGCAGATTCGAATCATGAGTCAACGAATACTTAGTTTTACCCACATAAACAACAGAATACCTATCAGACTCACTTCCCGTTCCAGCTGTCGTAGGAATCATCACCGAACCAATGTCTCTGCCAACAATCTCAGCATCGCCCTTGATGACTGCCTCCAGGCTACCTTCCTGTCCAGCTAACAAAGCAATAGCCTTAGCCATATCCATCACACTTCCACCACCAATACCAATCACAAAGTCACATTGATGCCGGGCAGCAAGATCAATACCTCGTTCTAAATCTGTTAACTTAACATTAACCTCAAAATCAGAAAAGCGTGTATATGCATAAGGCGCGAGCAACGGTTCAAGAGATTTCTCTGCACCACACGAGACATACGATTGCTCGCCCGTCACCAACAAGATGTGTTTCGGAGCGCTCTCCTTTAAGATTCCAGAAAGCTGCTCAATACTACCATACCCAGAAAGAATTTCATGACTCATTTCTGTAGAAACTCCATAAACGCCTTCTTATTATCGGCAGGCGTACTCGTAGGCCGACCCAAATCCGAGCGAGCACCTTTCTTCACCCTAATTTCTAAGAATGAAGGGCCTTCACTTAAAGCAAGCTCACTGAGCGCATCTTTCAACGATTTCTCATCGTCAGCAGTATAAATAGCAACATACCCACAATCCTTTGCAATAGCACCAAGCGCAACATCCGCACCCGCCGTAGGTTGACCACCAACTGAATCATGAGCCCCATTATTAATCACTATATGTTTGAAGTTCTTACACGACTGCGCCCCAATCACCGCGGCACTGCCCATATGCATGATAAACGCACCATCACCATCTAAACAGTATACCTGCTTTTTCTGTTCAAGTGCAATACCCAAAGTAATCGAAGAAGCATGGCCCATCGAACCAACCGTTAAAAAATCATGAGCGTGATCCTGGCCTTTTGCTTCTCGCAACTCATACACCTCGCGTGAAGTTTTCCCAGTAGTAGAAACAACAACACTATCTCCAATCGCATCAACAATCATTCGTAAAGCCTCCTCTCGCGTCATGCTACCAGAACCCGCAGACGCCTTACCAGAATACGATTCAAAGGTCCCTTTCTTAACAAGAATTGCATAAGGAGCAGAATGTTCCTGAGCACTAGCCAAAGCTTTCTCAACACATTCAGCAGCATCCTCCATAGTATCCGGCAACACTGCATGTGCAATCCCCATCGCATCAAAAACAGCCGAAGTAACCTCGCCCTGTTTAACATGTTGAGGTTCATCTGCAACACCAGGTTCGCCTCT
>CAZBLF010000008.1:0-38958 GCA_964492935.1 uncultured Methanosarcinales archaeon | reverse complement strand
GATGAGTTGAGTCTGAACCTCCATCAAAATCTCTGCCTCAGCTCGAGCTTCCTCAGTTTGAGGAATGTGCAGGTTCATCTCGTCACCATCGAAATCAGCGTTATACGGGTGACAAACTGCAGGATTCAAACGAAGCGTTTTAAACGGTAAGACTCTAATCTTGTGACACATCATCGACATTCTGTGTAGGCTAGGTTGTCGATTAAACACAGCAACATCCCCATCCATCAGCTGTCGCTCAACAATGTATCCGGGCTGCAATTCTTCCATGCTCGATTCGATAGTTTCATCCGTTAATTTCTTCTTTTTACCATCAGGACGAACAACATAATTAGCACCAGGATACTGTTTAGGACCGTTCTTGATGAACGTCTTCAGGTAATCCATGTTCCATTCATTTACTCGTTCCGGAACGGTCAATTTCATAGCAATCTCAAACGGAACACCTACCTCATTAATAGCGAGCATCGGATCCGGACTGATAACGGTTCGCGCAGAGAAGTTCGTTCGCTTTCCAGCAAGGTTGTGTCTAATTCTTCCTTCCTTAGACTTAATTCTCTCGGTCAACGTCTTCAAGGGCTGACCTGATCGGTGTCTCGCCGGCGGTAATTGAGCAACATTATTATCAATAAACGTTGTAACGTGATACTGCAACAAGTCCCACAAATCCTCGATGATGATTTCAGGTGCTCCCGCATTAATATTTTCAAATAATCGCTGGTTGATACGTACAATATCTCCCAACTTGTGTGTTAAATCGTCCTCGCTTCTCTCCCCAGATTCTAGAGTAATAGAAGGTCGCATCGTAACCGGTGGAATCGGCAAAATGGTCAACACAGCCCATTCCGGACGCATAGCAACCGGATCTAAACCGAATAATTCCAAATCCTCATCCTCAATCTTCTCGAGACGTGCTCGAACCTCAATCGGATTCAATCGTTTCTCATTTTCGATAAAAGTGGTGGGCTTTTCAAGCGTGATTTTCTGCTGTCTAGCTTTACACCAAGGACATTTGTTAATCGTCTTCAAATTAGTGATGATATCCTTCACCGTTTTCCTTCGCTGTTCAATACCCATCTCCAATTCTACCTCAGCCAACTGCTGTTTCGAACTAGCAATCTTATTCTTAGGAATTAACACACGAGCGCAAGTTCTACACGTAGATTTCAACAAATTCAATAGCAACGGAACAAACTTAATATGCATAATCGGTCGAGCAAGTTCGATGTATCCGAAATAACCAGGACAATCTTTCAGTTTCTTACCGTCTACCGGACACTTCAATCCAGGATCGATAACTCCCATCCGAATATCCATAAGTCCACCGTCAACCGGATACCCTTCCTGATCATACAGTTCAGGAGTAACTACTTTAGCAAATGCCATCTGCTTAATCATCTTAGGCGGCATCACCGAGAACACAATCTTACCAACGCGCTTACTAACAGCAACCTCATCTGCCTCTAGTCTAGCCATGTCTAAGTCCGGCTGGTTAGATTCCTCAATCTCACCATCTGCTGCATCGCCAGTATGTTCGGCTACCTCAATCTCTTCCTTCTCTTCGACCTCTTCGGTCGTCATTAATTTCTCTTCTTCGTCTGACATCTTAGTATTTGCTCTTCAAAATCATTTTTGGATAGATACACATGGATTTCAATTCATCTAGCATCAGCTTAAATGCATAGCTCATTTCAACATCCGAAATCGTGGAATTATCTCCTGCAACCGGGCAGTATTTTCGATTCTTAATCTGATCATCAACCGCAACGAGTCCACTTTCCTCACAGATAGGAAGGATTGTTTTGTCAGCATCGAAACGCTCCTTCAATAGGAGTGATGCACCGTGTGCAACAAAAGTATCCTTCTCCATCTCTCCTAATCTTAATCCACCTTCCTTAGCTCTACCTTCAGTAGGCTGTCGAGTCAATAGCTGGATCGGACCGCGAGCTCGCGAGTGCAGTTTGTTGGACACCATGTGTTTTAACTTCAAGTAGTACATATTTCCAATGAAAATTTTAGCTTCATATTGTTCGCCCGTTTCACCATTATACATAAGTTCGGTACCGTCCTCTCTGAATCCTAAACCAAGTAGTTCTTTTCGCAGTCTATCTTCAGGTTCCGCATCAAACGCAGTTCCGTCAACGTGTCTGCCGCTTAACGAACCTACCTTACCTGCAACCATCTCAATAAGATGACTAATCGTCATTCGTGATGGGATACCGTGTGGTGAAAAAATTAAATCAGGTCGCATACCCTGTGCACTGAAAGGTACGTCACCCTCTGGAACCACTAAACCAATAACTCCTTTCTGACCGTGTCTACTTGTAAACTTATCTCCAATCTCTGGAATACGTTCCTCTCGCAATCGAACCTGAACCAGCTTGTTACCTTCACTGTTTTCAGTAAGTAATACAAAATCAACCACTCCAGTTTCTCCGTGCTTAACCGTAAACGAACTCTCTCTCCGAATATTTGAATCAAGACTATATTCATCCAGGCTACTCAAGAATCGAGGCGGCGACGTCTTTCCAATAATAACATCTCCCTCCGAGATATGAGATTCCGGACTGATAATCCCGTCATCCTCTAACAATCGATAATCGGCCTCTGCCTTGTAACCTTTAACATCCTTATCCGGAATACTAATTTCATCCACCAATCCACCGGGGTAGCGTAATTCTTCAGCAACACTTGGTCGGAAGTAAGCACTCCTTGCAAGTCCACGCTGAATAGATCCCTGATTAAGAATAATAGCGTCCTCCATATTGTATCCCTTGTAACTCATAATAGCAACAATCAGATTCTGTCCGGAAGGATGTCTCTTAAAGTCGGAGATATCGTGCATAATCGTTTTAACAATCGGCATCTGCGGTTCATACAATACATTAACGTCCATATCCATCCGCACAGCATAATTAGAAACATACATTCCAAGCGCCTGCTTCTGATTTTTAGAACCTGCATTTAATCGTGTACTCTGGTTGAAGTTAGCATACGGAACCAATGACGTTGCCAATCCTAGCATAACAGCAGGCGCAATCTCTAAATGAGTGTGTTCAGTCGTTAAATCAGTATCAACAAAAGCAACAAAACTATTCTCCTCTTCAGCCGCATCCAAGTATTCAATAACGCCCTGTCCAATCAAGTCACTCCAACTAATTTCGTCTTTCTCCAATTGGCGAACATGCATCTCAGTCAACAACGGCTGACCATTCTTGATAACAATAAGCGGTCTCCGTGCTCGACCCTGACCGGAGTACAATTCCACGACATCGCGTTTCATATCAAAGTAAACATTAACATTTGAATCTACTTTTCCGCGTCTTCGTTCATCCTTAACCTTCTGAACAAAGAGCCGTGGCTCATCAACGCTTCCAACATATTTATTTTCAAGGTATACTTCACCCATCTTAAGATTTTAACCCCATTTCTCGTAAACTTGATAACACTTCGTCAGGATTTCCCTTTCGAGAAACCGAACACAGTAACGATAAATTCTTTCTCAAACCAATATTGGTTCCCTCGGGTGTCTCAATCGGACACAATCTACCCAAATGAGTAGAATGCAATTCTCGAGCCATGAAGTTCTCCTGGGATGCTGATAACGGCGAAACAACTCTTTGTAAGTGACTTAACGTCTCTAAAAAGTTGAGGCGCTGAATTCTCTGTGAAATACCTTTTCTTCCGCCAACCCAATTACCGGTTGCCATCGAAGAGTAAATTCTATCCGTCAACAATTTGTCTCTGATAATAACTTTGATACTAGGGAATTTCCCTCGCTTAACAATGCGTTGGAAGTTGTACAATAAATCACCAATCAACACCTTCAGATTAACTCTAAATAAATCTCCCAACAAATCTCCGCTCAACTTCAGGCGTTTGTTCATATAATGATCCTTATCATCAATCGGCAATTCACTATTCGATACAGCAATAAACTTTCTCATTAACTTACACAAGTTATGTGCCTTGTCCATCCGCTGTTCTCGCTCGATTCCGAGGTGCGGCAGTAAATACTTATCAAGAATCTCGCTCATACGTTCAACACGAATCTCTTTCGATTGCGTAATACCAATCTTCTTTGCAATATAATCAAGAGCATCTTCCTCAGTTTTAATGTCAACAAATTCAATCAAATTAATCAGCAACTCATCGTATTGTTTCTCTGATGAAACTAACGTAGTAATTTCCTCATCCTTTAACAATCCAAGAGCCTTGATAATAACGGTGATAGGGATTCTTTTCACTCGAGTAAACGTAAGGTAAAAGATACCATCCTTGTGTTTTTCAAACACGTGAGGAATCTTAAAGCTGCCTCGCTCCGAAAATAATTTTCCAACAAACGGACTAGGTCCAGTTGCTTTCTCAACCATCAAGCGATTAGCTGCCAGATCTTCAATACTAATCAATACCTTTTCAGTTCCATTAATAATAAAATATCCGCCCGGGTCGTGAGGATCCTCTCCCTTCTCAATAAGTTCATCCTCGCTGAACTTTCTCAAATGACACTGACCGCTCTTCAGCATGATAGGAATATTTCCAATCTGCGTGGTGAAAGATTCACGCTGCACATCATTAATATGGGCACTCACCTCGATGAATACCGGCGAGCTGTACGTCAATTTTCGCAATCGAGCCTCCATCGGATAAATGTTACGCTTGCTTCCATCAGCTTCCGTAATCTCGGGCTTCGTCACCCAAATCCGGTCAAGAGTAATCTTATAATCGTCAATGTTCTGAGGAATAATAGTCGGAATGATCTCCTTATTCTCCTCGATAATAGTATGTAATTCCTTTTCTAAGAAGTCATTAAACGAAGCAATGTTCGAATTAACGAAACTCTGATCCTTAAAGTGTTTCGCAATCAATGTCTGACCGAATTTAAACACGCACAACACCTCGGTAAAAAATAGCCTCTCCTGCAGTTGCAGAAGATCTCACAATTTTTATAACGTCTCCTTCCTTAGCCTGTAGTTCAGCAATAGCCGGATCAGTTTTACGAATTTTAGGAAGTTCCTTGGACGTGATACTGTACTTGTCGAGAAGATTCTTCTTATCTTTGTCGCTCAACTTAATATGTTTGGGGACCAACACATGTTTCTTCACATCGATTTTTTTCGTCATTGTAGTTATTCAGTGGGATGGGCCCGACGCGATTCGAACGCGTGACACCCTGATTGCCTGTGGGCGTTAACCCATTAAAAGTCAGGTGCTCTAGACCAGGCTGAGCTACGGGCCCTTGTTGCGGACGCCTTTGCGTTCGCCTTGCACTTTCCGAACGAACACGCGTTCGCCCGAAGGTGATAACGCCCTGGTCGGGACTTTCACGATGGTTCTCTGCGCTTTGCACGTAACCAGTCTTTTGAACCCGAGTCGAAGCCTTGCTGCATGACATCCATGGACATCAATCGACAGGGCTTCATGATAGTTGCCGCAGCAAAAAATCGCTTTTTTGCCGTACCAGACTACACTACCAGGGCATTTAGCTGGTATACAGCCTATTCGTCCTTCTAGTAAAGGTAGTGTCCGAAAATGAGACTCTGCACTCTAAAGAAAGACAATTGGCCATCTTGCGTTGGAAATGAATGGGCTTTAAAAACCTTACTATAAAAGTGACGTTTACAGTCGTTAGAACCCCGAAAAAAAGCACCGATACATTTATATATCCTACAACTATTCCAAGAACATCCTTCTGAGTGCTACTAAGCCACCTAGAGGGGAAATCAAAATGACAAAAATAGCAAACAACCAATTCATCGAACTCTCCTACACCGGAAAGACAACCGATGACGATGCAATTTTCGATACGACTGAAAACAAGGTCGTAGACGAACATCACCTACACGCTCATGACGTCCAACCGATGTCCATTTGCGTAGGTCGCGGACATCTGATCCCTGGACTCGACAAAGATCTCGTCGGAAAAGAAATCGGCAAAAGCTATTCTATTACCCTTGATCCTGAAGAAGCCTATGGCAAGAAACAAGCTAATCTCATTCAACTAATCCCTACTTCAAAATTCAAAAACCAAGAAGTCAGGCCTGCTCGAGGAATGACCGTCGATATCGATGGTAACAAAGGCATCATCAAAACCACCGGGGGCGGACGCACTCTAGTAGACTTCAATCATCCGCTTGCCGGACGCGAAGTAACCTATGACTACACCATCAACAAAATCATCACCGACGTTAAAGATAAAATCAAAGCAGTCTCAAAAATCATGCTCGGTATCGAACCATCAGACGTCACCATCAAAGACGGATCCGCTACACTAACGATGGAGCACGACATGCCCAAAGAAATTGTCCCAGAAATGGAGAAACAGTTCAAAGAACATATTTCCGAAATTAAGAAGGTCACCTTCAAAAAAGCAGCTCCATCGACAGAAAAAGAAGAAAGTTTAAAAACTTCGCCATCTACCCAAGAGAAGTAACAGAATGGAAACGATTATTAAGGAAGCAACCGAATCGCGCAACGAAGAGTTCTCACAGCCAGCACCACCGGAAAATCACCAAGACAATAACCAACAGAATAATAATAATCAGCAGGCCAATAATGATATTGACGCCGAGCTAGAATCTTACCTTAAAAAACAGCGAGCAACCATCAAAGTCATCGGATGTGGTGGTGGCGGAAACAACACCATCAATCGCATTGCTGAAGTAGGCATTGCCGGTACCGAAGTCATCGCCGTAAATACCGACGCTCAAGATCTTCTCTATACTACAGCCGATCAAAAGATTCTCATCGGAAAAGATGTTACGCGTGGATTGGGCGCAGGCGCAAATCCCAAACTAGGAGAGGAAGCCGCTCGCGAGCAAGAGCAAGAAATCAAGAAATCCATCGAAGGATGCGACATGATCTTCATTACCTGCGGTCTCGGCGGAGGAACCGGAACCGGTTCAGCCCCCATAGTAGCAGAGATTGCTAAGAAACAGGGAGCATTAACCGTTGCTGTTGTTACTATTCCCTTTGCTATGGAAGGCCAAAACCGATACGAAAACGCCATCAACGGTCTAGAAAAGCTTGAACAGATCGTAGACACCTTAATCGTAATTCCTAACGATAAATTATTAGAATTAGCACCTGATCTACCACTACATACCGCTTTCAAGGTTGCAGATGAAATCCTAACCAATGCAGTTAAAGGAATTGCAGAAATGGTAACGACTGCTGGCCTCGTAAATCTTGATTTTGCAGACATCAGAACCGTCATGAAGGGCGGCGGAGTAGCTTTAATTGGAGTTGGAGAATCAGATTCCGAAAATCGAGCTGTTGAAGCCGTAGAAAAAGCAATCAACAATCCACTTCTTGATGTAGACATCACCGGAGCCAATGGAGCATTAGTCAACGTCGCTGGCGGCGAGGACATGACGCTAGAGGAAGCAAAACGCGTCGTTGAATCTATCTCCGAGCGCCTATCAGAAGATGCAAAAATCATCTGGGGAGCCTCCATCTACAAAGACCTTGCAAAAACAATTAGAACCATGCTTATTGTTACAGGAGTAAAATCCTCTCAAATATTTGGAACCACAAAGAAATTAGCAGACAAAAAGAAAAAGGAGATCGAGAACGAGTTAGGAATCGATTTTGTGCGATAAGATGGAAGAACGCATCTCATTACGCACAAGAATGAAAAGCTTTATGTATGAATGCGTACGTGTCTTAAAAGTAACGAAGCGTCCAGACCGAAAAGAGTTTAGCGTCATCGTCAAAGTATCTGGGCTCGGCATGCTCATCATCGGGTTGATCGGATTCACCATCCAGATGCTCAAAATCACATTTTTTTAAAATGGAAGCAGAAACAACACACACCGGAGAAGTCTACGCATTGCGTACGACGGCAAATCGTGAAGACCAGGTAATGGACTTCGTTACGAGTAATGCTAAGAAAAAGAAAATAGCAGTCTATAGTATTATCCGCCCTCACGGTATGCGAGGATACATTTTCCTAGAGGCAGAAACCAAAGCCGACGCAGAACAGGCTGCATTCAATGTACCCTACGCTCGAGGCATTCTTGGAGCTCCTATTAAATATGAAGAAATCGAGCACATGCTTGAACAAGTCAAGAAAGACGTCAATATTCAGAAAAACGACATCGTCGAAATCATCTCCGGTCCATTCAAGCGTGAAAACGCAAAGATTACGAGAATCGACAAACAAAAAGAAGAAGTCGTTGTTGAATTACTAGAAGCAGCCGTGCCTATCCCGATCACCGTTAAAATGGATTCCGTCAAAGTCATCCGACGTGAAGAAGGCGAAGCAGAAGCCCCAGAATTCAAGATGCCGGGGAAGTAATTCTAGCCCATTTAAGACTAACCTAACATTTATAAACAGACTAAAAATCCTTATAGACTAATGGCAACAGAAAGCATCGACAGTTTGGTTGAAGGCGGTAAAGCAACAGCTGCGCCTCCGCTCGGACCAGCCCTAGGACCACTAGGAGTCAACATCGGTGAAGTTGTCGGTAAAATCAACGAAATGACCAAAGCCTTTGCAGGCATGAAAGTTCCCGTTAAAGTTATTGTCGACACCGACTCCAAAGAATTTGAAGTTGAAATTGGTACCCCTCCCTGTTCTCAGTTAATCAAAAAAGAAGCTAAAATCGAAAAAGGATCTGGCAATCCATTAAATGATAAAGTAGCCGACATTCTAATCGAACAGTGTATCAAAATCGCAAAGATGAAAGAAACCGCACTTCTAGGGAAAAACCTAAAAAACAAAATCAAAGAAGTTGTCGGTACCTGTAGATCCATGGGAATCCTAGTTGAAGGAATGCCTGCTGATGAAGCTATTACCGCTATTAACGCAGGACAGTTTGACGAAAAGATCAAAGCTGAAAAGACTGAATTGTCAGCTGAAGAATTAAAACACCTTGAAGAAGAAAAGAAAAAGCTTGCTAAGGAAATCGAAGAGCGAAGAGCAGAATTCGAGAAGACGGCTAAGGACATCCTCGCTTCCATGGAAGGTAAGGATAAGGGAGATATTAAGGCTAAACTAAAGGAAGCCAACATCCCAGATGCAATCATCAAGGAATTAATGCCTGCTGAAGAAACCGCTCCAGCCGAAGGAGAAAAACCTGCTGAAGGCGCAGCACCAGCTGAAGAAGAAAAGAAAGAAGAATAAAGTAATTCTTATCGGTGTCTTACATAATCAAAAATTCTATTGAGTTCGCCCTCGGCATAATCGCTATCCACAAGATGTTGATGAATGTCATGTTCCGTGTGACCTTGTTCCAGCTGTGTATGCACATAGTTAGCAACCTTCTTATGATCATCCGTAAAATCTCTATGTCTATGCTTTCCCGTAGGCGGTGCCTCGCGATTATGCAATAAAAAGCTCGTTACTCGATGCCGCATCGTAGGAACAATGTGGGCCCGCTCACGAATCTGGATATAAAACAAAGTATAGTAAATAACCTTAGCCATCTCCACAAAAAGGTGAATAATGCCTCGAGCAACAAAAGCAAGATACAATATCAGTAATGGCGGCAACCACGAAAAAGAATATCCTGCTATCGTAATTAAAGAATCCTGCGTCAGATACGAAAACTGATGTCCTATGTAGAGCGACAGCGAAAACAAGATCAAAATCGGAACGAAAAGAAAGTGCCCCACCACATGACCAGAAAAATCAACACCGAACGCCTCATGATAATCCTCATGTACGTCCTTCTTTAATCCCTTCAACTCATCTGCCAACTCATGCAACGATTTACCTTCAACAATCACTGCTGGCAACATATAGTGACTCAACAAATCCTGAACATCAGAAAGATGAGGACAAAACCGATTCAAAAAGTTAGCCAACATACCGCGCTTATGACTCTTGTGCTTTCCAGAAAAATGCAACATAAAATCGATCATCGCAACAATCCCGAAATGTTTTCTCAACTCATGAGTATGCTGATATGAATCCCTATACGATACGGCATGATCTCCCATCGCAGCATACGCAATAACCGCAGTACACGCCTTCTGTCTCACAACATATACATATCTCCACGGCAAGAACACAAAAACAACCAACGCAATACCAATCCATCCCAATAACACATCCTCTTTCAAGAAAATCACGAACAATGAGAAAAAGAACAGCGTAACGATAAAGAAAGAAAAGAATGCAGCATGCAGAGCAGGACGCATAATCCCCTTATCCTTTCCCACCACCGAAAAGGAATGCTTCAAGACAAATAACGTATCCTTCAATCGGTCATGCAGACTCTTCTGTCCAAAATGCTCAAACATACCCTCATTCTGAGGAATTGGCTATATAAAGATATTCATAACTCAGACCGATGCCTCCGGTCTGAGGAATTGAAAACTCTGACGAGATTTTCAATAACCTAAATTCTAAAAAGGAGAAATCGCCAATAAAGCAGGATACACCGTGTTCAAGAAATAATCCGTGCCAAGAATCAAAAAAGAATACTTCAACAATCTACCAGCAAACACATACAGCACATATTTTTTGAAGGGATACTTCGTCGCACCCAACAACACCCCAAACGGCTCAATCGGACTAGGAATGATATTTCCAATAAAAATAAACGCAGTTCCAAAGCGCTCATTAATCCATTCCAATGTCGAGAAATTCTTCTTCAATATCTTTTTCAATAAATTCGTCCCAACAACTCTCCCAAACGCATAGTTAAACGTCATCCCCATTAATCCCCCCGTTAGCACAATCGCAACCAACGACAAAGAAAAATAATCGAGAGTGGCATAGTACAAGAACAACACCTCCATCGGGAAGGTAATGAAAAAGAGCGCACCAAAAAAGGACGCATAACCAAGACCCAGCAACGTCCGTCCCTGAATCTGCAACGCAATGTGTTCATACACCGCAAACAATTGAGGATTCTTCTCCAGCATACTCAATAACAACACCTTGTTGTAAAAAACCACATACACCAATACCAAGAAACATCCAATAATCAACAGTCCACGTTTAATTCTGAATTTAGATTTCACACTCGATTTAGCACTAGATTTCTTCGAAGCAATATACATATCTTTTGTGACCTTCTTCCTAAACATACTCTCTCTAGCAGAAACAGACTATAAATAAGTTTTCATAACGACGAGCAATGCTGACGCCGATGGAGGCGGCTGTTGCGAGAAGCGAACTTCTCGCTCGCTTCAAGTATGAGATTCTTGAATCTCATAATTGTGCCGTGCCTCAGCATTGCAAAAGAATCATAACTGATCTGCACGTTTGTAAGGCAACTCTAGAGAATCAAGCAAAGCAACAATCCGAGCTTTTTCCTGACCCAGCCCTTTCCAATCCAAAAGAAAGAAATCAAACGAAGGAAAACTCTTAGCCATCGCCTCCCGCAGTAAAACCTCATCCAATAAATGCAAATGATGTTTAGCGCAAATATGTCCCACCGCAATCTCCTTTCCGAGTTGAATCTTATTAAATCGGTGCGGATAGTGTCCACCGCCTAAACCAACTGCAACCGAATACGGCTTCGCATCAACAGTTTTCAATCGAGAAAGTAAAGTAAAAATAACCTTAGCCATCGCATTGCCCGATTCCATGTTCTTCCAGTCCTTCTCAGTACTTCCAATCTCAATAAATAAAGAAGGCTTCTCAACTAAAGGTCCATGGTGTGTAGCCTCTAGAGTAATTTCATGTTCCATCTCGCTACATTGCTTGTTCAACTCCAAGAAAGCCTCCTTCAAGATACAAGCAGGCCCCATACACAACTTTCCAGCAACCCCGCCATACTCAGCCTCCCCCCAATTGCCCGCAACATGGCAACTCAACGAAGGCTTCCCAGAAGCAGCTGCATGTCGAGTAGCAAACAAATACAAGTCAGCCTTAACATCATCCACAATACTCTCAGCGTGCACCGCATCCGTATCCAGAACATGTAACGAAGCATCACACATAGCCAGATCATAATACTCCAAATGCTTAGCAATGTTCATCCCCGCAATATCCTTCTTTGAGACGATAATGGCCGTTTTCATACACCGAGTACATCGCAACACCATAAAAAACCTCCTAAAACAGCACCTTTAAATATAAGTATATTTAGAAGTATAACAATAAGCACTAATATAAGTATACAATAAAACAATGAAACCAGTTAAATTTAGAAGAAAATTATACAAGCGAGGATCCAGCTTCGAAACAACCATCCCGATGCCCCTTCTGTTCGCACTAGACAAAGACCAAAAACACAATGTGGTCTTTAGCTTTGACCAAGAAAAAAATCTATGGTACGTCAAGTTCGAAAAGTTCGAAAAAGAACGCATAGAGGATATCGAGTAAATGCACGATCGCAACCTGAAAGAAGTCTTCAAAGAACTGAAGACCCAGGAAAAAGGATTATCAAAGCAAGAAGCAAAAAAAAGACTCACTAAATATGGCACTAATACGCTCAAGGAGGCAGAACAAACATCCCCGTTCGTTATCTTCCTTGAGCAATTTCATTCTCCCGTTGTCTACATCCTCATCGGCGCGTTAATCATCTCCACCATCCTCCCTTTCTTCGAACACACCCAACAACTAACCTACAAAGAATTCATCGATGCTATTGTCATTGCCTCGATTCTCATCCTCAACGCAATTTTAGGATTCATCCAGGAATACAAAGCCGAAAAAGCAATAGAAGCGCTCAAAAAACTAGGGTCATTGAAAGCAGACGTCATCCGCGACGGAAAATTGCAGAAGATTGACGCAGCAAAACTCGTCCCCGGCGACATCATTCAACTCGAAGAGGGCACCAAAATCCCTGCAGACGCAAGACTCATCGAAGTCATCGAACTCAAAACGCTAGAAGCTGCATTAACCGGAGAATCCACCCCAAGCTCAAAAGAACTAACTCTTGTAGAATCAAAAAAAGGAATCGCCGACCAACACAACATGGTCTTTTCCGGAACCTCCATTTCAGCAGGACGTGGAAAAGCTATCGTAATAAGAACCGGAATGCAAACCGAGATCGGAAAAATAGCGAAGCTCGTCCAGACCACAAAGAAAACACAAACCCCACTCCAAAAAAAACTAGACGAGCTAGGAAAATTCCTAGGCTGGCTCGTCATCGGTATTGCCGTCACAGTATTCATTTCAGGCCTCGTACGCACCGAAATTGAAGTAATAGATCTGCTTCTAGCAAGCATCGCCCTAGCCGTTGCAGCGATACCCGAAGGCCTGCCTGCCGTCGTCACGATCTCCCTAGCACTAGGGGTGAAAAGACTCATCAAAAAGAATGCATTAATGAGAAAACTCCCGAGCGTCGAAACATTAGGCTCCACCACAGTAATCTGCTCAGATAAAACAGGAACCCTCACCTGCAACCAAATGACCGTCAAAAAGATCTTCTGCAACAACGAAATAATAGACGTCCTCGGCGAAGGCTATTCGCCACGCGGAGAATTCGTCATCGACAATGTCGAAATAGATACCAAAAGACTTACGCGCATCTTAGAAATTGGAAGCCTCGCAAATAACGCCGAATTAGAAGGCCAAATCGGCGACCCTACCGAAATAGCATTAATCGTATCAGCAGCAAAAGCAGGACTCCTCAAAGAAAAATTAGAAAAACAATTCCCCAGAAAGCAAGAGCTCCCCTTCTCATCAGAACGAAAGTCCATGTCAACATTACACCTCAAAGGCACCTCAAAATATGTCTACACCAAAGGCGCCCCCGACGTTATCCTAAACAAATGTACCAAAATAGAAATCAACGGAAAAATAACACCATTAACCGACAAACAACGAAAACACATTCTCAAAGCGAATGAAGACTTCGCGATGCAAGCATTAAGAGTCATCGGATTCGCCTACAAACAATCTGCAAAACTATCAGAAACCGACCTCATTTTCGTAGGCCTACAAGCAATGATCGATCCAGCCAGACCACAAGTAAAGACTGCAATCGCACAGTGCAAAACCGCAGGAATAAGAGTCATCATGATTACCGGCGACCACGCCACAACCGCTAAAGCGATTGCCCACGACCTTGGAATACAAGGCAATGCCATGACAGGCGAACAATTAGATCGAGTAAAAAATCTAGAAACCGTTCTCCAGACTACCAACATCTTTGCACGCGTTAATCCATCCCATAAAACAGCCATTGTGGACGCGCTCAGATCAATGGGAAATGTCATCGCGATGACCGGAGATGGAGTCAATGACGCTCCTGCATTGAAAAATGCCGACATCGGCATCGCCATGGGCATCACCGGCACCGACGTCGCCAAAGAAGCTGCAGATATGGTCTTAACGGACGACAACTTCAATTCGATCGTCCACGCAATAGAAGAAGGTAGAGGCATCTACGCAAACATTAAAAAATTCGTAAGCTATCTCCTAAGCTCAAATCTGGGTGAGGTGTTAACCATCTTCTTCGCAATCATCCTCTCTGGAGTCTTCGGGAATGCACTACCGCTACTAGCAGTACAAATTCTCTGGATAAATCTCGTAACCGATGGTCTTCCAGCCCTAGCACTCAGCCTTGAACCGGTAGAAGAAGATACCATGAACCAGAAACCACGCCCCAAAAACGATCGCATACTCTCTCGCTCGCTAGCCTCACGCATGGCGCTCGTAGGCATCGTTATGATGCTAGGAACCCTGGGCTTGTTCAAATACGAACTCCATCAGCAACAAACCATAGAGGTAAATGATGACGAGATAGGCCCATGGCAGTTTGAGGGAAGCTACCAAGACTTCTACCAAGCTCAACAACTCACCGACAACCCACAACAAGACGCAATCACCAAAAGAAAACGTGAAATACTCTTCCGCTACCCTCAGACCATGGCCTTCACCGTGCTCATGCTCTTCCAGATGTTTAACGTCATTAATTGTAGATCTGAACATCATTCAGCCTTCAAACTTAAGAGCAATCACTGGCTATGGGGAGCAATCGTAGTCTCGCTTGCACTGCACTCACTCGTCCTCTACACCCCGCTCGCGAGCTTCTTCAGAACGGTACCGTTATCACTACAAGACTGGATCTTCACCTTGGGTGTAGCCTCCCTCGTCTTTGTCATCGTAGAAGTAAATAAACTGTTCAAAGCAAGAAAATGTTGAAGAAAAAAGCCCAGGGACTACCATTAAATATAGTAATAATTAGCGTAATTGTGCTTGTCGTATTGGTAGTCATTTGGGTAATTTTCGCAGGTAGAACAACAAAATTCGCAGAAGAACTAAACACCTGCAGAGGATTCTCAAGAGATGATCCGATCTCAACGTAAGGTTGGATAACTATGAAGATCTGGACATTGCAATCGAAGTGATTGAAACAGATAATGCGCTCGAATCTGCAAAGAATAAACATGCAGACGCAGACCTACTCCTAATCTATTCAAAAAAAGAGCAGAAACTGAGGCGGATTTATGATCCACTACAGAAGAAAAAAATAGAGAATCTAGTGAGAGACCATCCCATCAATCCCGTAGGCCTCGTTGCATCCGAAAACCCAGAAGAAGAGTTCGAGAAATTCATAGATTCGCTGTACGGAGAAAAAGGAGATACCAAGAAAACACGTGAATGTATAGACGGGGACAATGGATTAAACTACTACAAAAAGGCACTCACCGTGGGGCCGACAGGCAACGCAAGACAAGAGCTCGTTCATGAAGACTATTGTGTAATAATTGACAAAAACAGGGGAATTAAAAGGAAAGACGGCATGTTTGTTTCAAAGATAGTATGGGGAAAACTCTATGCAGAAGGAAAGTTTGATGAGATTGAGCAGTTTATGCACGAAAGTGGAACCCATGTCGTTGAAGCTGAATGTAGAGATGGAAAAATAGCTGTTGAGAAGAAGCCCAGAAAATGTTTGGGTGGATGTAAGGATGGGGCGTGTGTTGATTTGTGCAAGAAGTTAGATGTAGCTGACAATCCAGACTATGGCCCTGGAAAATGGAAGGTGGTGTTTGTTGGATCTGATTTTGCATCAGAAGATGAAATGATTTCCGCATTTGAAGATGCAGTATTAAAGGGGATTAGAAACTTTGAACCCTTCGCAACTTATGGAATGGGCCTTTTTAGCTACCATTACGTTGACGAAAAATATTCAGAAAATATTAGATTTGACCTGTCCAAAAATGCAGGGATAGAAATAATTAAATTGGCCGACCAATTTGCCAAACCCTGCAGACATAATGACCTGCTCATTCTATTAATCCCTAAAATTCCAGAGACATTGGAGGGATTCGTAGTAGAATTAGGAGAAAAGAAATTGGGCTCCAGTGGAGAGCTTCGTACCCTTATTCATGAGATGGGGCACGCATTCGGCTTAGGGCACAGTTTCCCGGGTGTAAATAAATTTGAAGAAACTAGCAAAAGCTGCTTCCCATTGACTAAGGATCCTCACGTTGACGTGCCAATCCAATGTCGAAAGGATCCAAAATCCAAAGATAAAGTCTGCTTCATCGGATGCAATGAGGATGAGAAGCAGAAAAGAGTTTCATTCTCCAGCACTATGGGCTACCGATTGTTTGTCACTTCAACCCCCCATTTCTTGTGGATTTTTGAAAAACAGCTTGAGGAGTTGCACGATGAGCTCCGGAAGACCAACGATCGCGCCAAAATAATTCAAGATTTCTGGGGGAAAAAGAATATCGACTATAGTAAAATTGGACTTCCAGATTCAGAAGAAAGCTTAACATTTCTAATAGATTTATTTCAGCATGAATCAGATTATTTTAACATGGCGGAGTGTGAGGCGATTCTTGGTGAAATGGGATATGAGGAAACAGAAAATAAATGCAACGACTTGCCGTCAATTCTGGGAAGTAAAAAATTTAAGTGCAATGAGAATTCTGATTGTGTAGATCTCTTTGGTGACTGCTCCTATCACTGTGAAAGATCTACCGGAAATTGCATAATTCGAGAAAATGCTGAATGTACAATGAGTGGGTACTTCAAATCAACAAATTGGCTAATAGGTTCACCGGGGGGGGTAAAATACCGGGTAAAAAATGAAGTCGCGCCTATTCTAGGCAGATGCAGTGGCGTCGGACAGTGCATACCGCATGAAATCAAAGAGTGTATAAAGAATTGGGACTGCAAAACCGACAGAAAATGGGCCAAGGATTGTAATTCGGGCTGCAACACCGAATTAGAATGCATTCCTACCGAAAATGATTGTAGGACATTTGATGACAGGGAGCGCCTCACAAATTTTGGCAAATGTGGAAAAAAGGACACCATACATGAAGGAAAATGCGTAAGGGGAGAACTGGAATGCATCCCCGATGAAAGGACCAGTTGCCATCTCTCGAAAGGGTGGGCTCCTGATTGTTCGGCTTGCGACAACGGTAAATGCGCAGCAAAACATGCTGAAACTTGGTGTCGCGCGTTCAAGGTAGGTTACTACGCGGGCAAATGTGGCAGTAAGAAAGATAGCGGCAAATGTGTTGATGTTGGTGCTGAATGCCATCCCGATGATCATTTGGGTAGCCAGGCGTTGATCTGCAAAGAATTTGCGGGATTCTCACCAAATTGTCTTCAAAAATGCTCAGAACAAGGAAAATGCGTAGCAAAACCTCAAGGAACAAGCTGTGGAGAAAACGAAATTTGCGGCTCCGGTGAAAACGAAGGAAGATGCATAGCGGCAGAATAATAATGGGAATAGTAGCCATGTCAATGATTGTATCAGCTTTAACAGTTTTAGCTCAAGAACAATATGCATGGCACGATACGTATCACCTCTTAAGTTTAGAATACGATCATGGTGAGATTCATTATGCTGACCTTCAGCATAGCTCACGTGGAGCTTCCTTCAGGCAGGAGGATGGAGATTATGAGGTTCAGCTCATCAAGGAAGACGAAAATATTTTGTATAGCAATAAATTTAGGTTTGCCCTAACGGTTATTCCTGAACCAGGTCCAGGATGCTTCGATGATCCCACCTGTAACCTAAAACCCATCACACTCACTGAAAGCTCTGAAACAGTAGCAGTCCCCTCACTTGAAAATGGGCGCTACATCCGCATCCTCAAAGATAATGAAATAAAACTCGAAGTAGATTTAGAAAATCCCCCTATAGAATACTTAAAAATCGGCTGCGACGACTGCACGTCCTTCAATTACAAGGTATTCCGCATCCCTCTCGCAGCTATCATACTCATTGCCATCATCGTAATGCTCATCCACATGATAAGAAGAAAACCCCCTCAACAACTCAGCAACAATGATTATTATCAAAGAGATAAGTAGCATTTTAAAGAGAGATGGAATTTTGACAACGATGAAACCACAATACATCCAATACAAACCCGCATTCAAAGCGAGATATGAAAAACTAACCAACTGGGAAGTCTTCAGCACAATCTCAAAAACATTTCTAAGAAGATCAGTAAGAATAAACACCCTAAAAAGATCCATAAAAGAAGTCAAGGCACGTCTAGAAAAGCAAGGCTGGCAACTTACTCCCGTTCCCTGGTGCAAAGAAGGCTTCTGGGTCAAGCACAAAACAGGAAGACTAGACATCGGAAACACCGTTGAACACCAGCTAGGATACTATTACATCCAGGAAGCAGCAAGCATGCTCCCTCCGCTCGCACTAGACCCCCAACCCGGAGAAACCATCTTAGACATGTGTGCAGCCCCTGGCTCTAAAACGACCCAAATAGCACAGTACATGAAGGGAGAAGGCATGCTCCTAGCTAACGACTACCAAGGCATACGCTTGCAACCATTAGGAATCAATCTCCAGCGCATGGGTGTCCGCAATGCAATCATCACGCTCGGAGAAGGAAGACACTACGCCAAGTCCCACATCGAGTTCGATAGAATTCTTGTAGATGCACCCTGTTCCGGAACCGGCACCATCCGAAAGTCTCTCAAAACAATAGGAATGTGGAATCCCCATGCAATCAGACGCCTCAACGGGCAGCAAAGACAATTATTAGAAACCGCCTTCAAAATAGTAAAGAAAGGCGGCATCGTAGTCTATTCTACCTGTTCACTCGAACCCGAAGAAGACGAAGAGGTCGTATCTTGGCTACTCGACAAATATCCCGATGCTTTGCTCCAAGAGATAAAACTCACTGGATTAAAAACCAGCCCTACCGTCAAAGAATTCGAAGGCAAACATTACCATAAAGACATCTCTAAGTGCCTAAGAATCTGGCCCCAGGATAATGACTCAGAGGGCTTCTTCGTAGCCAAGATTAAAAAAACCTAATTATACACATCAGACTATTTATATGCAATGAAATAAATACTACTGCAATAGGATACAAAAAAGAAATTAACTACTGGACAATTAAGCAAAAACTATATATGTATGCCTCGATTTCTAAGGACACGCAAAACTTCTAAATAATGATATTCGGATAAGCCTGAAATCAATTAGGAGGTATCGCTAGACGTCCAACTCAAGGAAGACTACTTCAAAAAATGTAGAAGTCTTATCAGAACTGGAGGTAAAAATCATGAAAAAAATAATCATCCTCAAGAAGAGATTAGAAGAACTCTATCTAAAGAAAGGGCTGAGTACACGAGACATTGCAAAACTACTTGTATGTGATCAGGGCGTTATTCAGAGACGGCTTAAGGAATATAGCATCCGAATAAGGTACCCAAAAAAGGAAGTAGAAATTTCAAAGAAAGCCTTAGAGAATCTTTATGTTGGAAAGAAACTTTCAACATACAAAATAGCAGATCAATACAAATGTGCAAGCAACACAATCCATCGGAGACTAAAAATCTATGGAATAGAAACTAGGCCAAAGAAAATCGTTGAGATTTCCAAAGAAAGGCTATCCTATTTATACCATGAACAAAAACTGCCCCTTTCAAGAATTGCAAAGGAATATGAATGTAATCCAGTAGCCATCTTCGACAAGATGAAGAAGTTCAAAATTCCTTCAAGAACCATGAGCGAGGCAAAAACAAAACATCCTAAGAAAGATTTTAGAGGGAGTAAAGTAGAAAAAGCATACCTCGTGGGTTTTCGACTGGGAGATTTGAACGTTACCAGAGAACATCATTGCATAAAAGTTAAGACAAACACAACCAAAACTGAACAATTTGAACTAGTAAAAAGCTTGTTTGAAAGATTTGGTAAGGTATGGTCAAAACGATATGGGCAAGTTTACAGCATACAGGTTGCTCTAAATCAGTCATTCAGTTTCCTGTTACCTAAGGAAGATCAAATCAGTCGTTGGATACTAAACAACAAAAAAACATTCCTATCATTTGTAGCAGGTTATACGGATGCAGAAGGTAATATAGGAACATACAACAAGAGACCAAGAGTGAGAATCAGAACCTATGACAAAGGACTACTGAAAGCAATGCATAAGAAACTACAGAGTGTAGGAATTGATTGTAGATATGGGCTAGAAAGCGTAGCTGTAAAAGGTAAGAAGAACAAAGATTGTTGGTACGTTTCAATCAATAAGAAGGAAAGTGTGAAAAGCTTTGGAAAACAGGTAGGACCATACCTAAAACACAAGAAACGTAAAGAAGATCTCAATAATACAATGGCGTTCCTGAGTACGCTATCCTAACAATATTTATAAACAAAGTACTTTCCCAGAGTGTCATGATCAAAAAAGAAACACATTACCTAACGACTGCTATAGCGTATCCCAATTCGGTTCCGCATGTAGGTCATGCACTAGAGATTGTAGAAGCTGATGCTATAGCCAGATTCCACAAACTCCTAGGAAAAGAGGTCTTCTTCCAAACCGGAACTGATGAGCACGGAATTAAAAACTGGCAAACCGCGAAAAAAGAAAAAAAAGAAATCAAAACCTTCCTAGATGACAATGTAGCAATCTTCAAAAAACTCTACAAAGAATTAAACATCGAATACGATCAATTCATCAGAACCACCGATAAAAAGATACATCATCCTGGAGCAATCAAACTCTGGAAAGCCTTAGTAAAAGAAGGTGACATCTTCAAGCAAGAATACAACGGACTCTATTGTGCAGGCTGCGAAGCCAGCAAAACGGAACACGAACTAGAGAATGGACAATGCCCCAACCACCCTACACGAAAGATCGAATCCTTCAAAGAAGAAAACTACTTTTTCCGTTTATCAAAATACGCAGACACCATTACAAAAAAAATAGAAAAAGATGAATTCAAAGTCATTCCTAAAATAAGAAAGAATGAAATCCTCTCATTTCTAAAAGAAGCAAAAGATATCAGTTTCTCCCGTCCAAAAACATCACTACCCTGGGGAATCGAAGTCCCCGATGATAAAGACCAGGTAATGTATGTCTGGTGCGATGCATTATCAAATTATATTACGGGAGCCGGCTACGGAAGAGACGAAAAAAAGTTCAAAAAGCTGTGGCCCGCCAATACGCAAATCATCGGAAAAGATATCTTACGATTTCACGCAGCCTCCTGGCCAGCGATGCTACTCTCAGCAAAGATTGACCTTCCAAAAGAATTACTTGTCCACGGTTTCATCCTCTCTCGCGGCACAAAGATGGGAAAATCCACCGGAAACGTCATCGAACCATTTGAACAGATGCAACGCTATGGAGTAGATCCCTTTAGATGGTATCTTCTAGAAGCAATGCCTCTTGGCGATGATGGCGACTACACCCACGACCTCATCACAGAAAAAGTAAACGCCGAACTAGTGGGCAATCTCTCAAATTTCTGTTATCGTGTACTTTCATTCACCAACAAAAACTTCAATTCAGAAATTACCGTACCCGATACCGCTTTTCTAAAGAAATTAGCAAAAAGCTATGAAGATATCAAGAAAGCATACGAACAATACGACTTCAAAGTAGCCTTGAACCTCATCCTTGCCGTTTCTGCAGAAGGCAACAAATACTTCCAAGACAACGAACCGTGGAAACTAGTAAAGACAGATGCTAAAAAAGCCCATAAGGTGATCAGCACCGCAGTCAACATCGCAAAAGACCTCAGTATCTTATTAGAACCCGCAATGCCTGAATTTACTAAAAACCTGCAAAAACAACTCAAAATAAAAGAGCAACTTTGGAAGGATCTCGCAACCCCACTAAAAAACCAAAAACTAGCGAAAGCAGAAATCATCTTCAAGAGAATCGAAGCACTACCCAAGGAAGAACTCTTCCCCCTAGATCTCAAGGTAGCAGAGATTCTAGAAGTAAAGGACCATCTGGATGCAGATAAACTACTAGTACTCAAACTCGACCTAGGGGAAAAACGCCAGATCGTAGCTGGACTTAAAGGACATTACTCACTTCAAGAATTACCTGGCAAGAAAATAATCGTAGTAGCCAATCTAGAACCCGCAAAACTCCGAGGGGTTGAATCACAAGCAATGCTACTAGCCGCAACCGATGACGACTCAGTTGAAATCCTAGAAACCGATGCAAAACCAGGAGATACAGCTAGCTTCGGCAACCTCAAGAACAGCAAGAAACAAATCACCTTCAAAGACTTTCTACAATTGAAAATGCTGGTAAAGAACAAAGAAGTCTTCTATGACAACAAAAGATTAGAAGTAAATAAAGTGCCTGTAAACGCGACTAAAGAGGGCGCTAGGATAAGTTAACTCATACAATGAAAGAACTATCTCATGTTCAGCAAGAAACCCTTCTCAGATTATTCTCAATAGAACAAATCCAACTGCTCAATACCTATTTCGATTCCCTTCAAAAACTGGATTTCTTTAAAGAAGTAGGTAAAACCGTGAACGATAAAAGGGTGATTATCCAAAATCTTATGAAGTTCAAAAAAGAAATCGGAATGTCACGAAGAGAACTATCTCTCCTCCAAAAAGACCCAAGAACGGGGCTTACAAGAAGAACATTCCTACGGGAAGCAACCAAAGGAACAGCAGCAGCAATGTTGTCAGGAGTATTCAAGAAAGCATCTGCTGCAGATGATGATCTACCACTAGCAATTGCATCGAAAACAAGGCCCACCGACACCTTTAGGATACGATTAGGAAATCCTCCAGAATATTTGTGGATGGTCCCCTCATACTATTATAGATATCTAAAGAGCTTCGCAGAGGAACGAGAAAAACCAATATCAAAGATCTACGCCTCAAAGAAGGGAAAGGGGCCGCTAATAGTAATCCTTCTAGACCATCATGTAGGATATGATTCAGATCCCAAATTAAAAAGCCATACGGCACAGGCAGATTTCGTAACACTAGCACTAGCCGCAAGAGACGAAGGATTAGATCTAATTGGCCTTGAAGGATGGCTAGGACCAAGCGAAACAGAAAAAGAAAAGAAATCTCGAGGAGGAGAAGATCTCCTGCTAGCCCAACTTATTGACAAAGGGTATGCTCCCAAATTCGGAATCACGCCCATCGCACTAGAAGAGAGAGAAACCCAGACCAGAGCGAGAACTGCCTACGCATTAAGCTATCATTACGAACTCGAGAAATATACGAAAACACCCTTTAAATTTGCCTATGATAAAGAAATAAGGGAAGTAACAAATGGTCGTGACCAGCTTCTCAAGCAACTTAATCTTACGCCTACAGCAGAGAATATGAATGAACTAAGAAATAAAATTGAAAACTACCTAAAAGTAAAAGATTTCGACAAAAAGGTTCAAAAAAACATTTTAAAGGATCACTATTACAATAAGATAATCCTAGAAGACCGCAACAAAGTTGCAGCAGAAAAATTCATTACTGCAATGAAAAAATACAAACGACAGCAAGGATTGATTTTCTTCGGGGCTTTACATGTACTGGGCCTTATGAAAGAATTAAGAAAAATTACAGACTGTGATATAATAATTCTCGGAAAAATCCCTCCTGAGGTAAAGATTTAGTTGGAGTTAACTTCAACTCAACTTAAAACCTTACCAATGTATTTATATACGCATACTATTCTAGTTCTACCATGAAAAACCAAATACAATCAACCATCATTTTGTTTGCAGTACTGATCCTAACGGCATGCTCCACCATTGAATTTTCACCCGGATCCTATAATAGCAACGTTTTCGATCCCAGCGATGCCCTTACACCCACAACCTTCTCTTCAGAAGCTGAATTCAACCAATTCATAGAAACCTACTCCAATCGCGGTTACGATAGCTATGATGGCGGCATCATTCGATCTCTTGGAGTACCCGATATCACGTTTGCAGAATCCGCAACATCCTCAAAAGCAGTAGCACCGCCTCAACCAAATGATTTTTCCCAAACAAATAACCAGGTAGCCAATGTAGACGAAGCAGACATCATCAAAACCGATGGCAACTACATCTACACCGCATCCGGCAATACACTTTTCATTGTAAATGCATATCCCGGAGAGGACGCAGAAGTAACCACCACTCTAGACTTCAAAAACCGTATCGAAGGCCTCTTCATTAACAACAACCACCTAGCAGTCTTTGGCGACTTTAACAATCAAGAAACCCTGAGAAAAATAGGGTTCCTACCCTCACAAAGCATGACGTTCCTCAACATCTACGATATCAAAGACAAATCCAATCCAGAACTCATCAAAGAATTTAGATTCGATGGAAGATTCTTCAGAGCAAGAATGATTGGAGACTATGTCTACTTCATCACCACAACCTATATCTCGGAAGGGATGCCACTCCCCATCGTAATGGAAGGCACTCAGATTACCCGAATAGCTCCCGAGCACATCTCCATCCTCCCAATTCCCTACGATAACCCTCAGCTAAACAACATCCATGCCATCAAGCTCTCTGATCCCGATTCCATCACCTCAAAATCAGTAGCCGTTGAAGGCTCACAAAATCTCTACATGTCCGAAAACAACATTTACATTACCCATACCGAATATATAGACGAATGGGAGCTCAGAAACAAAATCCTTATCGAAGTAGTGGAACCCAAACTCCCTGCAGAATCAAAAGCACTCATCCAGAAAATAAAGAATGCGGATAACGACATTCTCTCCCAATACGAAAAAGAGCAGAAAATCTTCAACATCATCAGTACCTATCTCAATTTCCATGAAGACCGAGATGAGATAGAAGACCAGATAGAATCAAAGCTAAAACGAAAACTAGACAGCTATAAACATCTAGAATTCACCATCATCCAGAAAATTGCTGTTGACGGAAGCAATATCAACGTAGAAACAACCGGAAAAGTTCCCGGAGCACTCAACAACCAGTTCTCCCTAGATGAAAATAACGGAATCCTCAGAGTTGCAACAACATTAAACCAAAGATGGTCTCGTTTCGACCAGCAAAGATCAGAATCCAGTAATAATGTCTACACCCTAAATGCAGAGCTAGTACAACTAGGCGAACTCACCAATTTAGCATCTGGAGAGCGTATCTTCTCAACAAGATTCATCGATGATAGATTGTACATGGTTACTTTCCGCCAAACCGATCCCTTTTTCGTAATCGACCTAAGCAATCCATCGATAATCAAAGAACTAGGACAACTAAAGATTCCAGGTTTCTCAAGATATCTTCACCCGTACGATAAAGACACCATCATAGGAATAGGCAGAGATGCAACCGACACCGGCAGAACAAAAGGTATCAAGATCTCACTATTCAATGTAAAAGATGTAGCAAATCCAAAAGAAGTTGCAAATTATATCTCTGAACAACGCTACTCCCAAACCTCAGCTGAGTGGGAGCACAAAGCATTCTTATTTAGCAAAGAAAAGAACCTACTAGTAATTCCGGCCTACAACTACGACTGGCAAAATAAAGAAAACAACTACAACGGAGCAATGGTCTTTAACATCGAGGCAGACAGCATCGAACTAAGAGGATTAATCGACCACTCCCAGGACGACGAAGAACGCTACACCCCTCATGTAGAGCGCTCATTATACATCGAAGAGCTCCTCTACACCAAATCCCCTTCATTATTAAGAATCAACGCCCTAGATGACCTCAGCAAAGTAAAGAACGTCAAACTAGTAAGCAAAAAAGAAGGACCCATTAAAATATACTAAACTGCATCTAAACCGTTCGTGGATAATGCAGTTTAGTATCAGGAAGCCGCAACAAAACGATATAATTCTTGCGGGTGAATATATACTAATTTTGTCCCCAATAAGTAGTTCATATAGCCTAGGTTTATAAATAAAGTAAGCTTATCGTCAAGTATGACAATACAGAAAAGACAACTATCCTTATTTGATGAAGTGGAAGCAGATGCGCAAGATTCTAGCGAATTTAATCCACAGGCTGGAATTGATTGGGTAATTGAAAACTTTCAAGAGGAACCTATTTGGGGTATCAGGAGAGGAGACATCAATAGACTACGAGATGACGAAATCGAAGACGCCTATACTGCATTACCCAATCTAGATATTCCTGAAGAAATGTTAGATATCCTTAATACAGATGAGATTCTAACTCGATATGTCGCAGCAGGCAATCTAAAACGATACAACGGCCATCAGCATCTCTCCAGAGATTTTTACTCGCTTAATGAAGAACTAAGTAATAACGCAAATCGAAGGACATGGGGGATGCGTGAAAAAGCAGAAAAAAGATTCGACCCAGAAGCGTATCCATTATCAGATAGACTTTCTCGAGTAAGTAATGAAGCTCAAGAAAGATTTCTAACATCGTTCTTCAGTGAATATATTCCAATAAATGATCCCTATGTTGATGTGATCACTAGTCCTGAAGCGAGGAGACCCAGAAAGCTTTACATTGACGGAATCTATGGTAACCTAGAATCTAAATGGAACCGCTACAAGGGAAAATAACCACAACCTATTTAAAATCACCATAACCATCACCTTCTATGAAGATACTTTGCCTGCATTCCGACTTCGTTGAGTTTGAAGCAAAAAAGAAAGCACTCAAATCAGCTCCCGATGTAGAGAAAGCAAAAAAGAAAATAGAGGAATGTCTAGTAGTCCTCACCTCAGTAGAAAAACGAGACGAAAACGATCCCGATGCTATTGCAGAACGCTATGTAAAAGAAGTAAAAGCAGTTGCAAAGGAAGTAAAAGCAGATTCTATTGTCATCTACCCGTATGTGCACCTAACATCTGAACCCTCTTCTCCTCAAGTAGCGATGGATATCCTAAAAAAAGTAGAGAAAGATCTCAAAAAAGATTTCAAAGTAGATTCCTCACCCTTCGGCTACTACAAAGCCTTCACAATTGCGTGCAAAGGCCATCCGATGGCAGAACTATCAAGAGAATTCGGCCCAGAAAGCAAGGATGCCTGTTGTGGAGAATCCGAAGCGTTAAAGAAAGAAGAAAAGATCAAAAGTTACTGGCACATCATGGATGTAGATGGAAAACTCCATGACATCGACAAGTTCAACTTCCAAGGCCATGAAAATCTAAAGAAATTCGCAGTCTACGAAAAAGAAAAAGTCAGACAGGTAGACAAAGAACCTGCCCACGTAGCATTAATGAAGAAATTAGAGATAGCCGACTACGAACCCGGCTCCGATGCAGGAAACATGCGCTACTATCCTAAAGGAAGATTAATGAAATCACTCTTAGAAACCTACATCACCGATCGAGTAGTAGATTACGGCGGTGTAGAAGTAGAAACACCCATCATGTATGACATGAATCATCCAACATTAAGCAAATACCTCCAAAGATTTCCAGCAAGACAATACCAGATAGACTCAGACAAAAGAAGCTTTTTTCTAAGATTCGCAGCATGTTTCGGACAATTCCTCATGGCACATGACGCAACCATCAGCTACCGAGATCTACCACTAAAACTCTACGAAATGACTCGTTACTCATTCAGACGCGAACAATCCGGAGAATTAACAGGATTAAGAAGACTTCGCGCTTTTACCATGCCAGACTGCCACGCTCTCTGTGCAGACCTCGATCAAGCGATGAAAGAATTCAAGATAAGATACAAGTTCTGTCACAGTGTCTTGAAAGGAGTAGGACTAAAAAAGGACGACGTAGAATTGGCAGTACGTGTAACAAAAGAATTTTACGAAAAAAACAAAGAGATTGTTGAAGGATTAGTAAAAGAGATTGGAAAACCTGCGTTAATAGAGATGTGGGACGAACGCATCTTCTACTTCATGCTGAAATACGAACTCAACTTCGTAGACGGATTAGATAAAGCCTCCGCATTAAGTACAGATCAAATCGATGTAGAAAACGGAGAGCGCTACAATATGCAGTTTACCGACAAAGATGGAAAGAAAAAACATCCCTTAGTGTTACATTGTTCACCCTCCGGAGCCATTGAAAGAAACATCTATGCACTCTTAGAAAAAGCTGCAATGCAGCAAAATGAAGGCAAAACACCGATGTTGCCACTCTGGCTAGCACCAACACAGGTTAGAGTTATCCCAGTTAATGAAAAATTCAACAAAGATGCCGAAAAGATTGCAGAAGAGATCGCTAAAGAAAACATTAGAGTTGACATCGATGATCGAGAATTGCATGTAGGAAAGAAGATTAGAGCTGCAGAGATAGAGTGGTGCTCCACCACAATCGTCTACGGAGAAAAAGAAAAGAAGAGCAAGAAGCTAAATGTCCGTATTCGCGGCAAAAAAGACCTTCAAGCAATGTCAACAAAACAATTGATAGAAAACATCAAGAAAGAAACAGAAGGCATGCCATTCAAAAAATTATCCTTACCTAGAGAACTTTCTAAAAGACCTATTTTTGTTGGGTAAACAAGTAAGAAGAAATGTTACTCATAGAATTCACAAGGTCTATAACTCACCACGCCACCTATAATGGGTGATTCAACAACCCTCTGCTTAAGCTTACGAAATCCAAAAAGCAAACTCTTAGCCTGACTAGTAAACGAACCATCTCCCGTAGCCGCTCGTTGAGCTTCGTGTGCATCAGCCTGGTCCACACTAACCCTGCAACCCTTGCCCTCAACAAAATAACCACATTCCACATCGACCGTCTCTCGACCTTCCTTAACAAGTGTGATCGTGGTGTTGGCAATAACTCCTTCAAGCCTTTTACAGTCTACATCTTTTCTATGAGTCATAACCGAGTAAAACGCATTTTTATTTAAAAAACCTTTTAAACAAATCTACACTTTCTAACCAAAGATGGTATTAGACAAACTAGGAACCTCACTAAAAAACACCATGAGCAAGATAGCAAAAGCCGTCTTCGTCGATGATAAACTAATCAATGAACTCATAAAGGACATTCAAAAAGCACTTCTACAAGCAGACGTCAATGTAAAATTAGTCTTTAACTTAACGAACGGCATTAAAGACCGAATAAAGAAAGAAGATACTCCCAAAGGCCTAAGCAAGAGAGAACATCTCGTAAACATTGTCTATGAAGCATTAGTAGCATTCTTAGGAAAAGAATCTCAAAAAATTGAACCCGACAAGAAACCATTCAAAATCATGCTTGTAGGATTATTCGGTTCCGGTAAAACTACCACAACCGGAAAACTAGCAAAATATTTCGTAAAAAGAGGAAAAAAGGTAGCCGTTGTAGGTCTAGATGTTCATCGACCCGCAGCTATGGACCAATTAGAACAAGTGGCCAAGAAAGCAAATGTGCCGAGCTACATCAACAAAAAAGAAAAAGATCCCGTTAAAATCTACAAGGAATTCGAACAAGAACTCAACCAAAAAGACGTCATTATTGTGGACACTGCAGGCAGAGACGCATTAAGCCAGGAATTAATCAAAGAAATCGAATCAGTAAATAAAGCAATTAAACCTGATGAACGATTACTCGTTATTTCAGCCGACATTGGACAAGCCGCAGAAGCACAAGCGAAGAAATTCCATGAGTCTTGCAAGATTACAGGAGTAATAGCAACAAAAATGGATGGAACCGCAAAAGCGGGTGGAGCACTCTCAGCTTGCGCCATTACCCAAGCACCCATTAAATTCTTGGGAGTAGGAGAAAAGTTAGAAGATTTAGAATCATTCAACCCGGAAGGCTTTGTAGGAAGACTTCTAGGAATGGGAGATCTTGAAGCATTGTTAGAAAAGGCACAAGGCGCCATTTCGGAAGAAGACGCTGAAGATCTAAGCAAGCGTTTACTAAAAGGAGAATTTACGTTAGAAGATCTCTACGAACAAATGGAAGCAATGTCGAAAATGGGATCATTAGGAAAGATTATGGAAATGATTCCTGGAATGGGTCAAATCAAGATGCCCAAAGATGCCTTGAAAGTCCAAGAAGGAAAGCTAAAGTCTTGGAAGTATGTGATGCAATCTATGACTCGTCAAGAGAAACAAGAACCAGATATCATGAACTCTTCTAGAATCGAGAGAATTGCTAAAGGGTCTGGAAGGAAAGTTCAGGATGTCAGGGATCTCCTAAAGCAGTATCGTCAGGGAAAAAAGATGATGAAGATGTTTAAAGGGAAGGATCCCGAGAAGGCAATGAGTAAATTGATGAATAAAATGCAGAAATAAGTCCATTCTAAATCACACTAATTACGCAAATCAATCAAATAATAATTTTCCACTGGACAATTCTAACTGTCCAGTCTGTAATGGCTGAATTTTGTCCCCTTAGAGGTTTAAAGGACAAAATGACTCTGCACTTGCCACTTGCCAACTGCAGCCACAGCCTATTTAAATGAAAATCAATTACATAGATTCACGTGGGGGAATAGTGATTTAGATGAAAATAATTAATTTTATTCCAAAAACAGTAAATAGATCAAAAAATTCTATTGTGGAGAGAGGAAACAAATTAATTATTACAAAATGCAAACGTTCAAAAGTTCTCAGAATAAACAAAGAAATCATCTTAGATGGATTTCTATTTGAGATTGTAGGTCTATATTTCGGAGACGGCTTAAATACAAGGAGCTACTCTGGAATCCGAAGAACCGCTTTTGCAAACAGCAATTACAAACTTCATCAATACTGGATAAAGTTCTTAAGTAGGTTTGGCATAAAGAAAAGAGAATTATTCGCACAAATTAGCACACATAAACACGCTGATGAAGGAAAAGTTTTAGAGTATTGGATTAAGAAAACACATATTCCAAAAAACAGTTTTGCAAGAGTAAGCAAGAGTAAAGAAAGGTGCTCTGGATTTGGTGTTCTTTCAACCGAGTTTAATAGCATCACATTTAGGCTAATATTCAATGAAATATTTGATCATTGTTTAGAAATCTTGTCTAAAAAAAGAAAATTTATTCCAAATTTCATTAAAGGACTTTTTGCCGCCGAAGGACACGTAACTATTAGAAACAAATCAGTACAAATGTTAGGAATAGCGATAAAAGATCACGATAGAAGAAAATATGTGCAAAGCTTGCTCAAAAAAATAAATGTAACATCATCTGAAAACAAACCAAAAGACGCATTGTGGATAACTGGATATTTCAATTTCAAAATCTTTGAACAGTACAAAATGGCAAGCTTACATCCGCAGAAGAATGAGAAATTCAAGAGAGGATTCCTAAACCTATCTAAGTCCTGGACTCCGGGCATAACAAAGACTAAAATAATCGCCGCTTTGAGAAAGAAAAATCTTTCACGAGGCGAAATTGCAACGCTGCTTGAGAAAAATTCCTCATTAATACACAAAATGCTAAGAGATTTGGAGATTAAGAGAATTGTGAAAAGAGTGGGAAAAAGAAATGGAATCAGAAAGAAAATAGATATTTGGGGTCTTGGAGAAAAAAGAGGGAACATTCAATCAATAATCAAGTATGAGTATGGAAAACCAAAAAACACTATTGCACAATAACCTCCTCAGACTTCTCCAAAAGAACATGCTGCAAATACAATATCTGCATCGTCACCGTATGCACCCCAGACGTCACTCTTCTATCCAAATTAAAGTCTCTTAACCAAAGTTCATAAACAAAGTCGCCAGAAAACCCTAAACCTTCATACGAAATACTTTCCAGTTTCCCAGAAGTATAGTTAAACACCTGACCAGTTTTCAAAATAAAATCTCCCACCTTCATAATTGCCTGTTTTCTATCTATCTTCACAACAACATACGCATTTTCCGGAATAACTTCGCCAGCCGAAGTCTCTAAAGTAACACGAGCATCCAAATCACGTAAAACTCCAGACCCATTAACAACAGAAAAACCGGTAATCGTAGGTTCAGTATACACTAAAAACCCAAAAACAAAAGCAATACTGACAATAGGTAAAATAAAAGAGATGATAACTTTCCCATCCATCTTAATCAAAAGTAATGCCTTCCTTATTAATAAGGGTATGCTTCCTAAAGCTATCTTTTTTAGAAGAAAAATCAGAACGATAATGCGTTCCACGACTTTCTTCACGAGCTAAAGCACAGCGAGTAATCAACTCAGCAACCAAAGCATACCTACCAGAAAGTTTCTTCAACTCATCCAGACAATACTGTAAACCCTGTTGAGTACGCACAATCCCAACATGCTCCCAAAGCAGTGCCTGAATCTTGGATAACGAACTTTTTTCCTCATCAAAAGAAGTCTCCTCAATCTCAACATAATCGCCCAATGCATCCTTCAAATACTCAGCTAGTTTATTCCCAAACACTAAACCCTCTATTAAAGAATTCGAAGCCAAACGATCAGCACCATGAATGCCCCTGCAAGAAACCTCTCCAATAGCAAATAACTGCTCAACATCAGTCCTTCCAGAAAAATCTACCTTAACCCCGCCACAAAGATAATGTGCCGTTGGACTAATAGGAACCGGCCCTTTAAACACATCAAAACCTAATTCCTTACACGTAGCAGTAATAGCAGGAAATTCTCTCTCCAAAACATCCTTTTCGATAACAGTCATATCCAAATACACATCAGCATTAGTTTTCTGAGCCTCTTCAACACATGCTCGTGCAACAATATCTCTTGCCGCCATTTCAAGTTCAGGATGATACTGTTCCATAAACCGTTCACCAGAAGCATTTACCAAAGTAGCTCCCTCTCCCCTCAATCGTTCAGTTAACAAAAAACTCTTACCTGAGTGCAACAACCCAGTAGGATGAAATTGCACAAACTCCATATCCATAAGCGTAGCACCAGCTTCATATGCCAAAGCAATCCCATCACCAGTTGCTATTGCAGGATTGCATGTACGAGAATATAAATTTCCTAAACCGCCTGTAGCCAAAACAACAGCTCGAGCATGAATGAAAGAATGTTTGTCTCCACTAACTACGGCCCCGCCACAACGATTATCTTTAACAAGCAACGAAACAACATCCTGATGCTGCAGTAAAGTAATATTCTTATCTGCCTTAACCTTCTCAACCAAAATCTTTTGAATACTTTTCCCAGTACTATCTCCAACGTGGACAATGCGACGTTTTGAATGCACTGCCTCCTTTCCTAAATGAAAACTACCATTCTTGTCAAACCCGACACCTAACTCATCTAACCAGCTAATAGCCTCAGGAGCATTTTCAACTAAAACCTTAACAGCTTCTTCCTCACACAAACCATCCCCTGCCTTCAACGTATCCTGAACATGCAACGCAAAGTCATCATCCTTACCAAAAACACCAGCCAAACCACCCTGAGCGTATTGAGTATTAGATTCCATCGCGTCATCTTTAGTAACAACAGTAACAGAAGCAAACTTCGCAGCTCGTAAAGCAAAGCTCAACCCTGCTATACCACTTCCAACAACCAAAATATCCGTTTTCATGGAATCATCTCTAAACTCACGTCAATAGAAGGAAAAGTTCTTGTTAACATTCCCATAGAAATAACATCAACACCTGCTGCCACATATAAAGCAAGATTCTTTTCAGTAATTCCACCACTAGCCTCGAAGATAAGAGAATCAGAACCCTCAACATTCCTAATTTGAGTAAGAGTATCCTTAATAGCATCAACATCCATATTATCAAACATAATAATTTTGCCGCGATCTCCAATTAAAGAAGAAAATGCAGAAGCAGCAGCTAACGCTTCTTTTTCAGTAGAAACCTCAATTTCAACAAATTTGCCCTTTGATTTCCAACCACGTTCTAAAGCCGTCTTAACATACTCCTCAGCTTCCGACTTAACCTGGGTAAGATGGGTGTCCTTAATCAAAACAGCATCAAAAAGCCCTAAACGATGCGTTAAACCGCCACCTATAGAAACAGCCTTCTTATCCAGCAAAGGAAACAAAGATTTCCGAGTAGAAGCCAAAGAAACACCATCCGGAAGCGTCTTCACCAGCTTTGCAGCCCCAGTAGCAATTCCAGACATTCTTGCAATAACCTCAAGTATGCCCCTTTCTGCCTTAACAATATCCTGTTCCTTCCCCTCAAGCTCAAGTAACACACTACCCGATTTTACCCGTTCACCATCCTTTTTCTTTATGTTACAAGTAACATAAAACTGTGAGAATAAAAATTCAGCCTCCTCCATCCCAGCAACAAGAAACTGAGACTGAGCAATAATTGCAGCTCTAGCAGGCTTATTAGAAGATAAAACCGAATGCCCTGTAACATCTCGTCCACCAACATCAGCGATTATGGGAGCAAGAACAACATCCAGTAACCCTTGCTTATAACGATCTCCAGTAACAACTAACTCAGACTTACTATCCAATACACTTCTAACATAATCCCCTCTTTCCATACGCCAAAAGAACATACTTTAACTTTTAAGGCTTTGGTTTGACTAAACAATTTTAAACCCATACAACTTACCATCCTAATGAACAATGATATTCTCAAGGAAGTCATCAACAGCCTAAAACAAACCATCGAAAACAAAGGCACCCATCTACACATTAAAGACCCTGAATTCCAACCAATTGAAATAACAAAAGAAAACTTCCACAAAATTGAAGAAAAGGAAACAACAGTTGCATTCGTAGACGGTGGCAACGCAGAACTAATAGCAGCATCAAACTTCTCATTACAATTAGTAAAAACAGCTGCAATAACCTACAAAGGAAAAGAACGATTACGAACAATCAGGAACGAAGGGTTCGTTTTCATACAAGAAAAAAACAACCAGTACGAAGTAACCTTTCACGGAATATCACACCAAAAACTAATCTTCGACCCTCACGATCCAACTCTAACAACAGGTACTAAACTAGATCCATCTTCAATCATCAACCCAGTAAGAAAGATTCTTGAAGCTGAAATAGCAGCTCGAGCACAAGCCGAAATCATCATCCTAGATGGAGAATTAAACCCCAAAACACAACAAGAAACAAAAGCATTAGAAGATCTCTACACCCAAGGCACAGTAGCAGCGATCGCAAAAACAAATGACTTAGTTACAGAAACCGGAAACGCATTCATCCCAGTCCTAAGAACCAGTGCTCCAGAAACTTCTTGGATCTACCACCCATTAGGCAACTGGAAGCGAGATCTAGCAATCCTAAACCTCCATAAAAAAGCACGATACGCCTTCAAAGCAGAGCGCTACCCTCTAAGTAAACTCGGATGGCAAGAAATAGCAGATTCATTAAAGCAAAACGCCTCAGATCCAGTTTTCCTCGGCTACCCCTACGGTTTAATCGAAGCAGATAAGCAAGCAAGAATTACTAACCAAGAAGTAGACTATCAAAAAACGAAAATAAAAACAAAACTAGGAAAAGAAGCATCGTTATTAGAAACATACCAAACAACCAAAAACACCCATGAAATTCTTGACACGTTGAGTTTCTAACAAACCTTTTTATACCCCAAAAATAATAATTAGATATGTACGACGTCATCACCGTAGGTTCTGCAACTGTGGACATTTTCGTAAAAACACACTATTCTGAAACAATAAAAAAATGCAAAAAGAAAGGCATTCCATGCGACTTACAAGCATACCCTATCGGAAGTAAAATTCTCGTTGACAAAATGCACGAAACAGTTGGAGGTTGTGGCGTCAACACCGCCATAGCGTTAAAACGACTAGGTCACAAAGTAGCTTTTCTAGGAAATGTAGGAAAAGGAAATAACGCAAACTTCATTCTAGATCAACTAAAAGCTGACAACGTAGAGGTACTAGCAATCAAAGACAAGAAGATAGAATCAGGAACATCAATCATACTAGACAGCATCGAACACGATAGAACAATATTAGCATTCAAAGGAGCAAATAACCATCTCCGCTACAAAGATATCAAGAAAATACCAAAAACGAAATGGTTCTATTTCTCAACCATGATAGGAGAATCATTCAATACACAAACGAAACTAGCAAAATACGCTAAAAACAACAACATCCATATCATCTTCAACATGAGCGAGTATCTAGCCGAGAAAGGATTAAATTATTGCAAACCCATCTTACAACACACCACCATCTTCATCTGCAACAAAGAAGAAGCCATTCTACTAACCAAAAAATCACAAACCAAAGACCAGCTAAAGAAACTAACCCGCGTAGGACCCAAAATAGCGATCATAACAGATGGAGAGCAAGGTGCAATTGCATACGATCAAACGAACACCTACCACATAAAAACAAAAAATGTCAAAGTAGTAGAAACAACCGGAGCCGGAGACGCATTTGCTTCATCCTTCCTGTCTGGAATGATTAAAAAGAACGATATCAAATTCGCCTTACAGTTAGCAAGAACTAATGCAGAATCAGTAATCCAACACCATGGAGCAACAAATAAGCTCCTAAAATGGAGAGAAGCGTGTAAAGAAATGAAGAAATCAACAAAAGTCACCATTACATAAGATTTATATAACATAATACCTAATATCAAAAGAAGAGGGATAGATGAAATCAAATGAATTAGTTCTTTGGTTTAATGAGATCGGAATAGAGGATGTGCCGTTAGTTGGAGGAAAAAACGCTTCTCTAGGTGAGATGTATCAAAAACTCACAAAAAAGAAGATCAACATCCCAGACGGTTTCGCAGTAACCGCAGCAGCATACCGATACTTTCTCAGGGAAGAAGGCCTAGAACCGGAAATAAAACGATTAATAAGAAACATTAACCCTAACAGCGTCACCTCCTTAAGAAAATACGGCCATGAAATTCGAGAACATATCCTAAGGGCCAGTATACCCCCAAAATTAAGAATAGCAATTCTAGACGCCTACAAAAAATTCCAAAGAAAGTATGGCAGAAATCGAGAAGTTGCCGTAAGATCATCTGCAACCGCAGAAGACCTTCCAGATGCATCCTTCGCAGGCCAGCAAGAAACATACCTTAACGTAAGAGGAGAAGCCCATCTGTTAGAAGCCTGCAAGAAATGTTTCGCATCTTTATTTACAAACAGAGCAATACATTATCGAATTGACAAAAACTTCGACCATTTCCAAGTTGCCCTATCCATAGGAGTACAACTCATGGTAAGATCCGACATAGCAACCTCAGGTATCATGTTTTCTATAGACACCGAAACCGGATTCAGAGATGTTGTCTTAATTAATGCCATCTATGGTCTAGGAGAAAATATCGTCCTAGGCAGAGTAAACCCAGACGAATTCTACGTTCATAAACCAACATTAGCACTAGGCTATAAACCAATCTTAAGCAAAAAACTAGGAAATAAAAAACTAAAGATGATCTATTCCCATGAAGGTTCGAAAGACTCAACAAAAAACATCCAAACAACCACAAAAGAGCGTAACGAATACGCAATCACTGAGGAAGAAACACTCCAATTGGCGAGATGGGCATGCCAAATAGAGCATCATTACCGAAAACCCATGGATATGGAATGGGCGAAAGACGGGAAATCAGGAAAACTCTTCATCGTTCAAGCACGCCCAGAAACCATTCAAAGCAGAAAAGATCCTAGCATCCTTGAGGAATACCATATCGGAAAAAGAGGAAAAGTAATAACCACTGGAAGAAGTGTTGGATCAAAAATAGGTACAGGCAAAGCTCAAATTGTACAAGATGTCCACGACATGAAGAAATTCAGAAAAGGAAATGTCCTCGTAACCGACATGACCGATCCCGATTGGGAACCCATCATGAAAATTGCCTCTGGCATTGTAACTAACAGGGGAGGCCGAACCTGCCACGCCGCAATCATCTCTAGAGAATTAGGCATTCCCTGCATTGTAGGAACTAATGTAGCAACCCAAAAGATAAGAAACAAACAACCCATCACCGTAAGCTGCGCAGAAGGCGAAACAGGGTATATCTACGACGGCATCCTCAAATACCACGTCCAAACCCACAACTTACATAATCTAGAAAAACCACGAACAAAAGTAATGGTCAACCTAGGAAATCCCGAACAAGCGTTTGAAGTAGCTCAAAAACCCCATGAAGGCATCGGTCTAGCACGAGAAGAATTCATCATCAATGAATATATTAAGATCCATCCAAAAGCATTGATAAACTACCACACCCTAGCAGATAAAGAAGCCAAAAGACAAATAACAACACTAACCAAAGGCTACAAAAACAAGCAACAATTCTTCATCGACAAATTGAGCCAAGGCGTAGCAACATTAGCAGCCGCCTTCTACCCAAAAGATGTTATTGTAAGATTATCCGACTTCAAAAGCAACGAATACGCCCATTTAATTGGAGGAAAACTCTTCGAACCGTTAGAAGACAATCCCATGATCGGCTGGCGCGGAGCCTCAAGATACCACACGAAAGAATACAAACAAGCATTCGCCCTAGAATGTAAAGCACTAGCTAAAGTAAGAAAAGAAATGGGACTAAAAAACCTCAAAATCATGGTTCCATTTTGCAGAACCATAAAAGAAGGAAAATTAGTACTAAAAGAGATGGCAAAGAACGGATTAAAGCGACACAAAGACAATCTAGAAATCTACGTCATGTGTGAAATCCCTGCTAACGTCATCCTAGCAGACGAATTCGCAAAGATCTTCGACGGTTTCAGTATAGGAACAAACGACCTAACACAATTAACATTAGGCCTAGATCGCGACTCCGAATTAGTAGCAGAAGTCTATGATGAACGCAATGATGCCGTAAAAGCACTAGTCGCTACCGCCATCCATAAAGCAAGAGCCAATAAAAGACACATAGGATTATGCGGAGAAGCCGGTTCACTCCCCGATTTTGCTCAATTTCTAGTAGAACAAGGCATCCATTCTATTTCTGTTGCGCCCGATGCATTGATGAAAACAATAGTGACCGTTTTAAATGCAGAGAAAAAACTAAAGCGCTCTTAATCTAATTCATGTTTTCAGAATACGTATGTGCATAGCTCACAATAACGCTTTCAAAGAATAATACGGGCTTGCCCCGT
>CAZBLF010000007.1:26472-40816 GCA_964492935.1 uncultured Methanosarcinales archaeon | reverse complement strand
AAGTGATTACTTTGACGATTCCACTATGGCTTTAGCCTAGTGGTAGTTCAAAAAACTAACCCAGAATTACGAACTTCTGATAGTGCTCGTTACTCAACAACCCGCGCGCAATCTTTTCAGCAATCAATGTTGAATCAACACCCTCTTTAAACCGCAACGTCCACAACACACCACGAGAAACATGAGTAATTGAAGAAATACCCAAACGTTCAGTCAAAGTATGCAACAAAGCAGAACAATCATCATCCGCATCCGTAACCAATACTCCTACGCCAGTAACATCAGCCGAAAAGCGAGCAGCGTGTTTATTAGCATTCACCAACACATCCACTCCCAACAGTGATTTAGAAATATCTACATCCGATTCAAACGCATAATACACATCACGCTTAACCTCAACACAGTCAGTAAAACCCATCTCCTGAATAGCAGTCAACGCAGTCAACGCAGTAGTATCCACCACCTTCAACCGCACAAACAATTCAGTTTTCATCAATATACCTCTTCATACTTTCAAAAATACGTAAACCCGGACCAGCCTCCTCGCCATCCGCATGTTCTCCAGGCATTTGCCTCATCCAGGCAGCTCGCTCGGGATGCGGCATCATCGCCAGCACATTTCCTTCCTTATTGCAAATACCTGCAATCGCTCCACTCGAACCATTAGGATTGTCTGGAAACGATGTAGCAACATCTCCGCCCGCATCACAATACCTAAACAGAATCTGTCCGTTCTCCTCCAACGCAGCCAACAATTCAGTATCATTAGTCACAAATCGACCCTCCCCGTGAGCGATAGGAATCGCCATAACATCATCCACAGCAGAAAATGCAGTTTTCAAAGATGAAGTCTTCTTCATATGGACCCAGCTGCAATAATAACCAGAAACCAACGGATTCTCATTACGTGCAACCGCCATCTCCAATTTACCATTGCCCGGCACCAAACCAGCTTCAACTAAAATCTGACAGCCATTACAAATACCTAAGATAGGTTTACCTGCAGCAGCCTCTTTCTTCAAAAACGCGACAACAGTATCCTTGCTAGCAATAACACCAGCCCGAATTCTATCCTCATAACTCCATCCGCCCGGCAACACATAGCCACTATACGAACCGAGCTTAGAAACATCATTCCACCGAACAATTTCCGCCTTCATCCCAGCCTTCTCACAAGCAAGCTTCGTCTCATTCTCACAATTCGAACCCGGAAACATCAATACTGCAATCATTTCATGGCCTCCACAACACCATTCGTCCAAGCTTCAGCCATCTGCTTGACACTCAACTCCAAAACATCCTTTACAACAAGCTCAGCATCATTAGTAGTAGTACCTAAATTAGAAACTGAAACCTTGTGTTCCGATAACACTTTTTCAATTTCCTTCATCTTGCTAAAGTCAACCTCTAAAACGTATCCAGGAGTTTCCGAGAACAATAATCGAGACTTCTCCAATTCACCTACCAATGAAATCTCAACACCAACCTTACCATCAGCATCCTTACCCAAAATCATCTCAGCAACGGTAACAAATAAACCACCATCCGAGATATCGTGACAGCTTTTAACCAAGCCAGCATCAATCAAATCAATAACCGCGTGCATTTCACGACGCTGCACCTCTAAATCCAGTTCAGGAACGTTCTTACCCAATTCATCGTGCACATCATAATAGACACTCCCACCCAATTCATCCTTCCGTTCACCAATCATCAACAAAGAACTTCCAGCAGCAACAAGCTGAGTCCGCACCACCTTTCGATAATCCTCAATTCTCCCTACACACCCAATAATGGGCGAAGGATCAATAGTCTTACCACTTGCACTCTGATTGTAAAAACTCACATTCCCCGCAACGAACGGAACCGGCTTCTCCGGATACTCTTTTAACCATAATTTATGCGAAGCAACACTTAATCCCTCAACCGATTCAATAAAATCTCTAAAATGATCGCTCGTCTCTGGATTCCCCATATTCAAGCAATCCGTCATCCCAATTGGAGTAGCTCCAACACACGCAACGTTACGCATTGCTTCCGCAACCCCATTCACCGCACCATGAAACGGACTAATGCGAGAATACCGAGGATTATGATCCACCGATAAAGCAACCCCCCAGTATTTTCCCGGTACAGGAGCCTGCACTCCCGCATCCGCCTCACCCGGTCGCAATACAGCTAAACCTTGCACCTCAGTATCGTAATGTTTGTAAATCGAAGCTTTCGAAGCAACATTCGGATGACGAAGCAACTTCAACCCCATCGAAGCATAATCAGAAGGCTCTTTCAATGTAGGTTCCTTTAATGAAGAAGCATACGTCTCCCCAACCCGAGTGTATTCAATACCCTTCGTAACCACAGACGCAGGCGCCTTACAAATAGCTTTACCGCGATACTGCATAACATAATCGCCAGTTGTAACTTTACCCACAACTGAAGCTCGAGCACCACTAGCAACCCGAGGCAATTCAAACTCCTCATTGTAAATACGTAAGATCGTAGAAGTAAATGCAGGGGGAGAAACCCAAGCAAACCGTTCCTGTGTTTCCGCACAAGCAATCACATACGGTTCCAGACCCTCTAAAGCAACGTGAACCTTCTCCAAATCAATATCAGCACCCATTCCCCCAGATTCACACAATTCAGACGTCGCACACATAATCCCGCCAGCGCCCATGTCCTTAAATCCAAGCGTAACCTTTTCCTTTCGAGCGGCAGCAAAAACACCTTCAGAAGCGCGTACCAAAATATTCTTCAAAAACGGATCGGGAACCTGTACCGCACCCTTGTTGTACTCCTCCTGCTCATCATCCAAAACAACTGAGGCAAACGCAGCTCCACCAAAACCAGATGCATCAGTAGCCTTACCCACAACAATAATATCGTATCCCTCGCTATTCGGAGGACAAGCCGAATGAATAATATCCTTTTCCTTGATAATACCGAGAGTAACCACATTCACCAAACAATTATCATCGAAACTCGAATTAAAATAAACGTCACCAGCCAACACCGGCACGCCCAACGGATTTCCATACCCAGCAATCCCATCAACAACCTGATTCGCAATATATTTGACCTTATTACTCTCTTTACCAGTAGGATCTCCAAATCGAAGAGGATCAGCACAAGCAATAACCCGAGCACCCATACAAAGAACATCCCTAATATTACCACCTACACCGGTAGCAGCACCCTCATACGGCACCACCTGCGACGGATGATTATGACTTTCATGCGACATTGCAATACCATACACATCCTCTCCCTCATGCGCAAACCGGACAATACCTGCATCCTCGCCAACCCCTAACATCACTGTTGGCCCCGTAGTCGGCAACATCTTCAACCACTGCTTTGAAGATTTGTAACTACAATGCTCGCTCCACTGAATGTTAAAGATGTGCACCTCGCTTAACGTAGGATCTCTACCTAACAACTCAACAATCTTCTTACACTCATCAACCTTCAACGTCAACAAATGTTCTTTTAAAAATCCAGAAATGTCAGCATCCGACATACCGCTGATAGCAACCTTGTCTGCAGCACCAAGACTCATAATTTCTGAATCCGCCCCATAATTATAAAGATTGTGGTTCAGCAGGAAAAAACAACAACAAATTTAAACCAAGACACTTTTTCTGAAATCATGGGGGACATTCGCAACAATTGGACATTAACAGAGATAAAAGAAATCTATGATATGCCTCTATTAGAGCTCGTCTACCGCGCATCCACCTTACACCGTCAACACAATGATCCGAGAGAAGTTCAAGTATCATCCCTACTCTCAATTAAAACCGGAAAGTGCTCAGAAGACTGTTCCTACTGTCCACAATCCGCTAGACACAAATCAGAAATCGAAACACACAAATTAATGGACGTAGATGCTGTAGTAACTGCAGCAAAAGAAGCAAAACAAGCAGGCTCAACAAGATTCTGCATGGGTGCAGCCTGGAGAGAGGTTAAGGACGACCAAGATTTCGACAACATTCTAGAGATGGTCAAGAAAGTTGACGCATTAGGCATGGAAGTCTGCTGTACGCTAGGCATGTTAACCGAACAACAAGCAAAAAAACTCAAAGACGCAGGAGTATATGCCTATAACCACAATCTCGACACAAGCAGAGAATACTACAGTAAAATCATCACAACGAGAACCTATGACGACCGATTAGAAACACTAGAAAATGTTAGAAACGCCGGCATGACCATCTGCTGCGGTGGAATTCTAGGAATGGGAGAGAAAGACGAAGACCGATTGAAGATGCTATTAACATTATCCCAACTAACACCCCACCCCGAATCTGTACCCATCAACGCACTCCAGCCAGTACCCGGCACCCCATTAGAAAACCAAGGATTAATCAGCATCTGGGAAATGATCAGAATGATTGCAACAACGAGAATAGTATTACCGGGATCAGTAGTCAGACTATCTGCAGGCAGAATCAACTTCTCAAAAGAAGGCCAGGCACTCTGCTTCCTAGCCGGAGCAAATTCCATTTTTGCCGGCGACAAGCTATTAACCCAACCCAACCAAAAGCAAAGTGAAGACAAAGAACTCTTCACCTTACTAGGACTAAAATCAAAACCTGCATTCAAAACCCCAAAACAAGAATCAACACTTAGCGTAAAACAAGATATCTAGAGTTTTCTTTAACGGCAGTCGCAATTCCTCAATCTCCGTAAAGCCACACGACGCAAGCAACTTGCGAGCATGCTCAGCATTCTCCACCGCAAAACTAAAGGGTTTATCCTTGCCAGACACTCGACTAAACAACTGTTTGTACAAATGCTCTCGATACGACTTATATTTGCTACCCTTACTCTTATCAAAAAAATCAATCACGACATGTCCTTTCAAAGCAACAATCTCTTTCAACATCTTTTTTAATTGTAGTTTCTCAAGATACATCGAAACTCCCTCAACAACAAAAACCGCATCCGAGAACGGAACCTCTAAACTATCCGTTCCAATCGCATAGGGAATAAAGTTCTCCTTCTGAATCGGAAACGACGGCAAATCAAGAGTATACACCACGCTCCTCGGAAACCTCTCCCGACGCGTCGATAAACCAGCCCCAATCTCCACAATATGTTCTTTCTGTAAGCCAGCCAACACCGCATCAATAATAATAGTACGCTGCACAATCGTATCCACACTGGCAGGATCCAACCAGCCCATCATGTAACCAATCATCTTAGTCCGAAACGGAACATCGCGAAGTGAAGTCATGTCCAATTTCCCCATCTTCCGCCAAACCGCAGTCAGGTACGCAGTATGTTCAACCCCCATACAAAAACTATTTTAATGCAGTTTATATTCTTTATGCATTGATACTGCTGCCGAGCGGAGTCTACAACAATGTAAGCACTTTCGACAGCACACGATGCGAACAGCATCTCCACAAGCAAACGGAGCGCAGTAGTATCATCATCCAAAATGGAATTAGAAATCATCAAAAACGGCGTCATGGAATGCGACAAAGGTTTCGTTACCTTAGGCAGAAACATGGGCACACCAATAAAGATTCCCGTCTACTGTTTTCTCGTAAAACATGAAAAAGGTAATGTACTGATAGACACCGGCTTCAGTAAACAATTCGAAACCACCTGGGGAAAACGCTTAACCGCATTCAAACCCATACTAGAAACCGACATCCCAGAATATCTCAAAGACATAAAGATCGACTACATCATCAACACCCATCTCCATCTCGACCACGCCGATAACAATGAGAAATTCCCAGACGCAACCATCATCTGCCAAAAAGATGAATACGAACTAGCAAAAAATCCACCTCAATACCAAAAATTTGCGTACGCAGACAAGTTCCCAGAAGGAAACTACCAATTAATAGAAGGCAACTACGACCTCTTTGGCGACTGCAAAATTCACATCATCAAAACGCCAGGTCATACGAAAGGCCACCAATCCGTCCTACTAGATCTAGGCGATAAAAAAATCTTCATAGCAGGAGACGCCTGCTACACCAAAGAAAATCTCAAGTACTCTTGCTTACCCGGCTTCTTCTGGAACGCCGACGAAGTAATGAAACAATACGAATACATCAAAAACCTAGACGCAGAAATCATCTTCGGGCATGGTAGAATAGAGAATTCTAATGAGTAGTATTTGCTATTATTAAGTGGTGAAAATAGGTACACTTTTAAATCGATGAGAAGTTCTATGGGTATGAACAACATACCTCAAGAGTACGAATTCGTCATTAAGTGGGCTCAGGCTAATCTACAAGCACAAGAGGAGCTAGAAAGCGGAGACGATAGAGTATTCACTACAATCGATGAGCGCGCCGCATTTTTTGCAGACCTTCGTCAAACTCCTGAATCAGTAGAGTATGGAACTGCATTAACTCATGCCAGATCCTATATGCCTGGTTTGTGGGATCAGAAAGAAGTATTTTATCGAGACTGTGCCGAAATAATGGCATTCGAACTAAGAAAATATCAATCTGAGCAAGGCTACGAACAAGACATAACGGCGGAAGAAGTAATCGCTAGTCCCTCGTTTAGGCAGACATTCGAATCCTCAAGCAAGCCCAAATCGATAGCTCTGGATGCATTCGTAAGATCATTATCCAATAGCGACTCAGTACGTGAGGGAGCCCAACCCATTCCAGAAATGCCTCATCTCTACCCCTCTCAAAAAGAAGATACCTCCATTCATGAATTTCTAATACAAGAAATAAGGGCAGCATAATCAACGAACAACTGACACAATCTTCTCAAACGCCCTAAGTGCTTTCTCCAACTCCCCCTTAGTATGAGTAGCCATCGCCGTGATCCGCAATCGCGGACTAGAAACCGAAGGCGTACGAATGCCCGTAACAAAAACACCCTCTTTCTCCAGAAGCTCCTGACATTTCATCGTCTTCTCATTAGTACCAGTAGCCAACGTCAAAATATGATAGTCACCCTCCACCTGCAATCCCAATTTACGCATCCCAGCCTTCAAATAAACAACATGCTCCAATAACCGCTCCCGCATCTCCGTCTCGCGATCAAGCACAGAAAGAGCAGCCAAAGCACCCCCACAAGATGCTGGACTTAATCCAGTCGAATACATAAAAGCTCGAGCCGAGTTACGCAAGAAATCAATCAAGTCCTTGCTACCACAAACAAAGCCTCCCTGATTTCCAAGTGATTTAGATAATGTACCAAGACAAATATCAATCTCCGGAAAGTGAGTATCCAATACGCCAGTAGCGTGCGCATCATCCACCATCAGAATAAACCCATACTTATTCTTCAAACCAACCAAAGCCTCTAACGGAGCACGATCCCCATCCATGCTAAAAATACTATCTGTAACCACAAGTATCTTCTTACCTACATGCTCCTTCAACAATAATTCAAGATGCGCAACATCACAGTGATTGTAAACGCACGTCGTAGCTTTCGATAACTTGCAACCATCCACAATCGAGGCATGATTCAACTCATCACTCAGAATAACCGCATCCTCACCCACAACACTACTCAACACACCCACATTCGCTGCATAGCCGCTCGAAAAAACTAAGCAAGCCTCTTTTTGTTTATATGCAGCTAACGCCCCCTCTAGCTCATCCTGAATCTTCAAATTTACAATAAGCCGACTAGCCACATTTCCCGCACCATACTTTCGCAATGCAGCCTCAGCACCCGCAACCACTTCCGCATGCGTATTCAATCCAAAATAATTATTAGAAGCAAGCATCACCATCTCCTTCCCATCAACCTGAACACTATGATCACTAGCCGAATCAAGCGTTCTAAACTCACGAAACAGCTTCTTGCGACGCAATCCATCTAAAAAAGTCTTAAACAGTTTCACGTAACAATAGATTTTTAAACCATATATAATTATTTGTGTACTAAGGCATAATGAAAATAGCAATTCTAGGATGTGGGGGTCTCGGCAGAGCAGCCGCGAAGATGATCGAGCAAAAAGAAGAGATTACTCTAGTAGCAGTCTGCGACAAAGACGGATTTCTAATAAACGAAGAAGGCATCGATCCGAAAACGATTTACAATCTCCAACCAAACCAAACCATCGCAGATATCGGAGAAAATTCAGAAGACACCATTGGAGAAATCATCAAAGCAAGCAAGAATATCGATGGAATCCTAATAACATTACCTAACCTCCCCAACGAATTCATCCCAGGAGTTGCACAACGATTCCTTGAGGGCGGCTACCAAGGAGCATTCTCAGATCCACTAAAACGAACCCAGGCCATGAAAATCATGTTCGAAAAAGACGCCTTATTCAAACAATCCAAATCAACCTATCTCTCAGGAACCGGCGCAACACCAGGACTATTGAGTGCAGCTGCAGTACTAGCATCCCAATCCTTCATCAAAGTAGACAAAGTAGACATCTTCTGGGGCGTCGGAATAGAAAACTGGGAACAATACAAAGGAACCATCAGAGAAGACATCGCACATCTCGATGGATACGACGTTGAAAAAGCAAAATCGATGACAGACAAAGAAATTGAAGAACTCTTAAACAAAACCGACGGCAAATTAGAGTTCCACAACATGCAACACGCAGATGACATCCTTTTACAAAAAGCAGGCGTCATAGAAACTCTAGACCAGTGCCAAGTAGGCGGCATCATGGATACGAGATCCAGCAAAAAACCAACAACAACGACCATGACCTTAACCGGAAAAACCTTCGATGGAAAAACATCCTCACATAAATTCATGTTAGGCGACGAAACCAGCATGGCAGCAAATGTGCTAGGTCCAGCACTAGGCTACCTTAAACGAGCCATCTGGTTAAAACAACACAACATCCACGGCATTTTCGGCTCAACCGAATTCATGCCGATGGTAGTGAAATAGACTATCGTCCTCTAATTGAATCAGAGACTGTATTGATAAGGGCAACTGCATCGCCACTCTTACCCATAAGATTCTTCTTCAAGAATTCTCGCATAACAACCGTTCCCAACCCACACTTAATTAGATCATTCGTCGTATCGTCGCGACTCAGATAGTTTCTTAGGGGCCCATCGGTTTGAGCAGCAAATTCAAGAATACCTGCAATTTGAACGGCAGCATCATACCAATCTAACAAACCGGCATACATATGGGACAATGATTCCTCATCGAGAGCTGCCGCAGAATCTTGGTCAAGAGGATCCTCTCGACTATACATTTCAATCACATCAGGAAGTGCCCTTAGCCTTACCTGTAATCCCTTCACATACTCAATGAATACATCATCATTCATCTCCATCGAAAGCAGATTTTCATTTATAAATCTATGCGCAAGCAAAGCTTTTAAGCAACACATCACTACTTAACCCATGACAACATACTTCATAACAGGAACCGATACAGGTGTAGGAAAAACTCTAATCACCGCACTTCTCGCTAAACACCTAAAAAAGAGTGGATCAGTTGCAGTCTACAAACCCCTAATGTGTGGAGAAGTAACAAATGAACACCCAACACAAGACCTTAAAGTAATCCAAGAGCTAAGCACTATTGAATCCGAACATCTTTACGCAGAATACCAATTCAATTTGCCAGCCTCACCCCATCTAGCTGCAGAAAAAGAAAATAAAGAAATCGACAAGCAAATAATCCTAACTAAAATTCAAGAACTCAAAAGCAAATACGACTATCTCCTGATAGAGGGCGCAGGTGGCTTACTAGTACCCATTACAAGATCCTACACCATTGCAGATTTAATGAAAGAGATAGGCGAACCAGTAATAGTAGTAGCACGAGCCGCCCTAGGAACCATTAACCACACCAGCCTCACCATTGAAGCACTCAAAGCAAGAGACATCCAAATCAAAGGAATCATCCTCAACCAGTATAAAGACAGTGAAATAGAAAAAGACAACAAAAGAATAATCGCAGAAACCTACGACGTCAAAATTCTAGCGACCATTCCACAATCTGACAATCTAAACACGCTTTCCATAGAAACGCTTTAAAACCACTCCAACCTACCACGAAGAAATGAAATTTATGACCTTTATCTTGATCTGCATCCTAACCACATTAGGAATAGCATTAGTAGCCCTAGCACACTACACTCAAGACTACACCCTCATGCGTTTTGAAGTATACGACCAAGGCGATGATTTTTTCGGACATCTAGGAATACCCTACCAAAAGTCATCTTTTGACCACGAGAAAAATGGCATCGATGTCATCAGACACATCCAAGCCAATTCACGAGACCAAAGAAACAGACATCTCCAAGACATCCGAAGAGAAGAACAGGTTGACGAATGTATAGAGAAAATCACCGAAAACTGGAAAAGAGAATTAGGGAACGAACTTATCATAGGCTACAATGAGGAAGAAGATTTTAGACTCAGATGGCGTCTTCGCAATAGAGCATTAGACGGAGAAAAAATCTGCAGACACAAGATTCATTCTTAGGGTAAACCTCAGTAACATTTATAAACAGCCTACAAATCCATAGTTCTACATGGCACGAATGTATTCACGTAAGAAAGGAAAGTCAGGCTCAAATAAGCCCTCTACTCCTAAGAAAACAACCTGGGTAACCTATAAACCTAAGGAAATTGAAATGCTCATCACCAAGCTAGCTAAAGAGGGAAAAAGCCCAGCAAAGATTGGATTAGTTCTGAGAGACACCTACGGAATTCCAAATGCTAAACTCATGTTAAAGAAATCTCTAAAACAGTTCATGGCAGAAAAGAAAATTCTCCACGAAGTTCCTGAAGACCTTCTATCACTTATCCGAAGAGCAATCGAATTACTAAAGCACATCGAAAACAACAAGCAGGACCAGACCGCAAAACGTGGCTTAACATTAACAGAATCAAAAATCCGAAGATTAACTGCGTATTACAAAAAAGAAGGCGAATTAAAGTCCGAGTGGAACTACAACCGAGACTCCGCAGGCATGTTCGCAGAATAAGCAAAGATTAATTTCTTATCTTTTAACTGTTCTTTAACCAATTGCTTACTAGCTTCGTCTACAATACCCATAACCGAACTCCCACTTCCAGCCAAGAACGCAGCCGTACAACCACATTCTAACAGTTTAACTTTAATCTCCTCTAGTTCAGGATGCTTCTTAAACACACTAACCTCAAAGTCATTGTGAATTTCCTTAACATCAAATTCTTTCACAAAACCCTCGCTAGCCTGCTTCTTACCAACAACCGATAAATCAACTGCAGCGTAAGCATCACCGGTAGAACTACCAACTTCCGGAACCACAATAACATACGAGTATTCAGGACCCTTAATCCGGCTAACAATCTCTCCCCGTCCCTCTACTACACAAGTACCTCCTAAAATAAAGAACGGAACATCCGATCCCAATTCCGCAGCCAGTTTCATCAACCCATCCTCATCCAATTTCAGCTCCCACAACACATTCAACCCCATCAAAACAGCAGCCGCATCACTAGAACCGCCACCTAATCCAGCCTGCATAGGAATGTTCTTAGTTAAAGAAATCGAAACACCCTGAGCAATCATAAACGTCCGCTTAATCAAAGCAGCCGCCTTCCAGCACAAATTATCGTCATTCTCTAAGGTCTTATCACTACATGAAATCTTAATCGCATCCTCAGAAATCTCATCCAAAGTAATCTCATCACAAAGCGAAACCTCCTGCATCACAGAACGAAGAGAATGAAAACCATCCTCACGCTTTCCCAGAATATCCAAGGTAAGATTTACCTTTGCATGAGCTTTTAATTGCATGCATATGATGGAGTACACAATTACTTATAAATAAATAGTTTTTGTGACTACTAATGGGCGATCAAGTAAACAAAATTCTTACCTTTCAATCAGGAGGTCCGACACCAGTTATTGATTGCTCAATAGCCGGATTACTCCACGCAAGAGATTCCCTCTCAAAGGAAGAGCAAAGAACACTAGAAATTCTAGGCTCAAAAAACGGACTCGAAGGCGTACTCTACGGCAACGTCCCCGGAAACATTGTTACGCTTATGGATGATAGCTCCTACGAGTTCTTGAATAGTGGACCAGGTTCTAGTCTCGGGACATCTAGATTCGGACCGAAGGAAGGTTATTTTGATCGGGCACTTGAGCACATAGCATTTGTGCTGAAGGAAATAGGAAATCCAGCAATAGCAGGTTTCGGAGGGAATGACACTTCGGATGTGATCAGCCACCTATTGCAGAAGGACACTTCACTGCGAGGTGGCCACGGGATAAAAACAGTTGATGACGATCTGCCTGTAACTCATCTCTCACCAGGAGCTTTAACCACACTCATTTTCAATGCATATGCTATCATCAACACCTTCTCAGATTTCGAGTCCTACAGAGTAAAGGGTAACGTGATGGATCCAGACGGAACCATTACTCCTGAAGTCTATAGAATCTGCCCCGTAATGATTTATCAAGTAATGGGAAGAAAATCAGGAAAATTGACACAAGGTACGGGAATAGCAAAGATTAACCCAGCTGGATACATCGACCCTAACCGCCCGCCGCACCTCATTATCAGCAAAGAAACTCCTTTTAATCAAGAAGTATTTTTTAGCTCGCTGGAAAAAGTAATCCAGAAGCACGGGAAAGCAGTTATCGTAGTACAAGAAGATATTGATGATGCTGCTACAGGAAAGAGTCTAGCAGAACTACATGCTAGTGACCAAGAAGAAAATGCGACGATGCTACGCGGCACATTAGCCGAACTAAATGCTCTAGAGGGAGGTAGTGATATCAAGGAGAGAATAGAAGCACTACTGCAATACAGTGGAGGATCTCCAGATACCGATCCGTCCGGGAACATACAACATGGTAGGGCAAATTCCTTTTCAACCGGACGATATATGGCGGAATTGGTAACCCAACAATTCAAAATACCTTCTTTTTACGGAAAAATTAAGGAAGTGAACATCGTGCCTCAACATCTTCAAAGAGCAGCGTATGTTCAGGTGCTAAAGGATAAGGATTATGCTTTCGATGTAGGACGCCGCCTAGGATTAGAACTTGCAGAGGGCAATTCCGGTTTTTCTGTAGTGTTAAAATTGGAAGATGGAAGATTAGTGACCGATACAACTCCAATAGAGGACATAGCAGGGAAGGCAGTAGGAGTAGACAAGAAAGAAATTCTTGATGGATATCGAGGGCCTTCACAGGTGTTTGTGGATAGATATTTGGAATTCATGGGTACACGCTCAATAATACCTCATTACGCCCGTCCAAAAATGAGGGGGATTGAAATACCTGCATCCATACACACCAACCTGTTCGCCCCACCTAACGAATCATAACTTCTTCAACAACACCACAGAATGACACTGCATCCCCAACCCTTTACCCCAATCCGTCCCATCCTCACCAGAAGTAACTGCTAAACCAATAGCACTACTCTCAATAGAACACAACTCGCCTACATTAACTTTAATCAATTCCTCATATTTCTCAAGACGTGGCGTTTTACACTCAATCATCAACGCAATATTCTCAACCGAGAAACCCTTATCTTTAACCATCTGCAAAGCAACCTTCAAATACACCGCGCTATCTGTAACCCCTTGCGAGCACATCGGATCGGCATAAAAACCTAAACTCTTCCCGCCAACTGCCGTCGAAAGAGCATTAAACAACGAATGCAAAATCACATCAGCATCCGAATTACCCTCTAAACCGTTACCCGGCACCTCCACCCCACCGAGCATCAGCTTTTTACCCGATGCAGTAAACCGATGCGAGTCCTGTCCTAATCCAACTCTATCACTAGTTACCAACGCTCGAGCCTTTTCTAAATCAGTAGAAGTGGTAATCTTAAAATTCTCCGGACTACATTCAACAATCTTAACCTGTTCACCCATTCTTTCCAATAACTGAACATCATCCGTCCCATAAAAACCATCATTAGCAGCTTTAACAAACGCCTGTATCAATAAACCATATCTACCCGCCTGCGGCGTCTGCATCTGCCACAAATGGGAGCGTGCAAACGTAGCTGTAACCAATCCGTCATCGGAAACCTCTTTTATCGTATCACGAGCCCGAAAAGCAGCAGCACTCCCACCATACTTTTCCGCAGCCGCAATCACCTTCTCAATAACATCTCTCTCAACAAGAGGATTAGCCCCATTATGAATAACAACAATATCTGCACTATCCGCTTTCAACTGCTTCAACGCAGCATACACACTATCCTGTCTTTCCTCACCACCCAGAATTACAGTAACCGGTTTCGCATACGAATTCTTCGCAACCAAACGCTCAATATGCTCTTTATCCGCAGCACTAGCCACTACAGTCACCGTCTCCACAAAAGAAGAATCAATAAACGGAGCAATACTCGCTTCCAACACCGTTTCACCACCAAGCAACAAAAGAA
>CAZBLF010000007.1:0-26462 GCA_964492935.1 uncultured Methanosarcinales archaeon | reverse complement strand
AGCTTGTTAATCGGCTTCTCCATCCGTGTAGAAGATCCAGCACCCAAAATAACAGCGTGATTCATAACCCTAAAGAATGCGTTCTTTTTTATAAGCCTTTACCGACTACAGAACACGTTTAAGATCCATAAGCAAATCAGAAGCAATATACGAATAACCCTTTTTCTTCTCCAATAAGTCACCTAATGTACCATTAATGTAGGCACCATTCACCGCACTCTGAAATAACGATAACCCCTGACCGAGAAAACCCACACACAATCCAGCCAACACATCACCAGTACCTGCCTTAGCCATACCCGGATTGCCGGTTCTATTAGCAACAACCCGCTCTTTTGAAATAATCGTATCCGTTGCACCCTTCAACAATACCACATTTCCGTTAAGGTGAGATCGCAACCCCTTCTCACTTAATTTTGAATTCTTCAACAACATCTTAAACTCACCAGCATGCGGAGTCAACAACGCACCAGAAACAGAAGATAGAGAAACCGCCTTAACCCCGTCCGCATCAATCACGAGAGGTTTCTTAGATTTACGAACAAAAGCACGAACAAAAGAATCCGACCTATCACCAAGCCCAGTTCCTATCAAAACCACATCGAACTTTTTTTCAAGCTTCAATACGGCATTAACATCCTTCAAAGTAAAATGCGAACAATTAAATTTCCTTACAACCAAATCAGCAGACAAAGCATGCACCGCCCATCCCACTTTTTCAGGACAAGCAACCGTAACCCAATCAACCCCAGCACGTAAAGCTGCTAAACCACTTAACACCAAAGCCCCAACATAATCCTCCGATCCACCAATAATCAGAACTCTACCAGCGTCACCTTTCTTAGAACCTTTCGAACGCTTAGGAATGACAACATCTTTCCTTGTAACACGACTCATTTTTTCTCAACAATCCCAATATCCGCAACCACAACCTTATCCTTTACACTTTCCAAACCCGGCTTCATATCATGAAACGTAACGATAGAAGCAGCATCAAACGCAACTCCAGAAACACCATCATCCGGATGCACCCCAGTAGGAATATCAATCGCAACTCTCAAACAAGAAGTCTCATTCATCTGCTCGACTAAGCCCAGTAAAGGCTGCTCTAACGCACCACGCGTTCCCGTACCTAACAACCCATCAACCAAAATATCATACTCATCAAAATCAATCATCTCAGCCTCTTCAAACAGCTGAATCCGATCATGACTGCTAATCTGAGTAAAGTTCTCCCGCGTCTCAGGAGTAAACTTCTCCTCATCTCCCACAAACAACACATCGACCTCTTTCGCCTCACACAACAACCGAGCAGCAACAAACCCATCGCCACCATTATTGCCATGATGACAAGCTATCAACACGCGATTGCCCTTTAAACCAGCAACAACATCAGCAACCGCCTTTCCAGCATTCTCCATAAGAGTTAGCGAAGCAACACCACAACTCTCTTCAAGAGCCTTCAAAACAGAAGAAGTAATCATTTAACACCTACCCCGCCTGTAGGTAAAGCACGAATAATCTCATCTACCGTAAATCCGAGCTTCTTCTGCACCAATTTCGCAACCTTACTCGGCTTCTCACGACCCTGCACAATCTCAATATACTCGGAACAGTGTTTTTTAACAGCCGATAACGGACCCGCCATCAACTTACCATCAAATGCACCGAGAGCACATCCTAACGCATTATCAACATAATTCTTCTTTCCATACACCATGAATGCACCCTTTACCAGGTACTCACCAGCCAAAGCCTTCTTAGAAACCTGTTCAGCATTAACATAAAATACAGGTGTAGTAGCAACACCCATCTTCCACGCGCGAGAAAACGAGGCAGTAGCGATAGCAACCTCTCTTTTAGAAACATCACTAACTTTTTTACCTTCAGTCTGCAACACAAAGAACGGACTCCCAGCAATATCTGTATGGAAGATTAAATCAGTTGAAGTAGTATGCTTCTTCACCACAATCTCATTAGAAGTTGCATCTCGTCCACCTAACACAAAGAATCCTTCTGAAGTTCTAAACCATCTAAATTTCTCAAACCATTCCAAGCTACGAGCCTTACGCTTTGCCTCCAGAGCCAAATCCTGAATCTCTTTCACCAGAGACTTCTCCAACTGCTTAAGCTTCTTTTCAGTACTAGCTAACGCTTCTAACGCACCTTCTTTCTTCTTTCGAATCTTCTTCGCCTTATCAAAATAGCGAGAAGCGTTCGCTTCTAGAGATTGTTCAATCTCCAATATGAGTCGAGTCATCAGGATTTGGCAAACAGGGCCTTGAGATCATCCGAAAACAGCAATAACAAAAACAAAAGATAGCCAATCGTAAAAATAACAAGGGCAATAATCAAGGCACTACTAGGGGCAGGAGCAAACTGCTCACCCCCTCCTAACGTTCCTTGCTGCAATAACGCAATCCAACTCGCACTTAAAAGAACGGGTAATCCTAATACAATCTTCTTACCAACACTCAATCCTTTCTTTTTCATTTCTCACACACACCTAATGCCTCTACGGCAAAACCTTGTTGCGGACAGTACGTAAGGCCAGCAACATCATTAAATCCTGGGGTAAAAAAGGCTTTATTAAGCTTTCCCAAACCCTCGGGAATTATCAGCTTCAGCTGTGAATACTCTCCTGCCTGAACGCGATTAGCAACCTCAACCACCTCAACGCCCGATTCCGATAGTAAACTTCCTTTAATCCCAACAACCACCTCACTTCCTGTGTTTTGAACCGTTAACTGCAATGCATCCTCAGATAGACACGCAAGACTCTTTCCTTCTAGCGTAACATCACTCAATCCCAAACTTCCACATTCAGCAACCTCGACATCATACGAAACCTTACCCCAACTAATAACAACGCCGCCTAACGCAATAGCAAACCCAATTAAAATAACCGTAGAGATAATCGGAGCAATTCCCCTCTTATTCGACATCACTTTTTAGTCAACTCCCAAATCCGCATCTTAATCCAACGCTCCTCCTTATGGACAATAAATACGTAAGGCAGCGTACTCAAAATCAGAATAATCACCCCAGCAACCACCAGAAAATTCAAAACAGTACTTTCAATATAATCAAATGCAAATCCAACAACACCCACCACCATAAAAATCAAATACAATACTAAACCCTTATTCAACACCAACGCAGCCTTTTCACGCTTAATCCGACTTCTTTCCAATTCTAACTGCGTCAACTCAGAATCAACCTTTGTAATCCCCATATCACTCTTCTAAGAATTCTGCTATATAAAGTTACTTCTTTTTCTTATATCTCGTTTGAGTAATGTCAAGAGAAAAAGGATGGAAAGTTTATTAAGAATCTAATATTTCCTCATCAGATGGACAAGATAACTGATGTGGACATTATCAATATTAACCACATGGATATGGCAAATCAGATAAACAATAAATGGGAAAGAGATACAATTCTAGCTTTTGTAAACAAAGAGAAGGATTATGGTTACGCAATTAGACTCAAGAACCGAGATAAATCGATTATAAGAAAGAGATTCATCAATCAGTTGGAAAGCGAAAGCACAAGAAGGCACAATAACAAGGTAATAAACGTGATTTTTGCTTATATGATTTTTCAAGTTATTCAAGAAATGAAAGTATCCATCACGAAATTGATAATATGTCCAGATCATAGGCCTTCTAGGGAGGTGCATCATTATATTCAAAAGATAGCAAATTTTCTGGGAAGGCCAAATATAACGGGTGAAATTAACATATCCTTCATCAATAGGAAGAGGTACGATTTAAAAAGAAAAACTCCTGCCCACAAATTGGCAACGAGGGTACTTAAAGGAAAAAAGAAGGCACAGTCATTTGTACAATCCGAAGAACTGGCGAACATCATCTCTAAATTACTCTGAAAGCAAAAAAATTGAGGGTTAACCGAAGTCCAAGCTTACACAACGCAATTTCGGGCGAACCTATTCAAGCGAGATTGTAAGTACCCTCAAAGCAAAAAACGATACCCGAGTATATATATTTTTCGATAATATAGTAAATAATTTCAAGATTTCAGAAATAAAAACTATTTCTTTTTCTGCATCTCTTTCTGCAGTTCAATAATTCTCTTCTTGATGTTTTCAATCGTACGAGAATTATCCTGCTGGTTCAATAACTGACCACATTCAGGACATTTAAATTCAAAATCAGTAGCATGATCAAAGTCAAATCTTGCACAACCATTTCCACACATGAAGAAATTGCCAGCATTAGACTCCTCTCTACCCAATTTCTCGCGCAATTGCTCAAGCTTATCATCCTTGATTTTATCAATTAATTCTCCTACCCTGCCCTTATTAAAGGTCCAGTAAGAGATGTACCAACCCTTCTTCCTATCTTTCTTACGTACATACGTAGCCACATTATAGGAATTCAAAGTGTACAAAATATTACGAGTAGTCTGCATATCAAGCTTTACCTTGTCTGCAATCAAAAATTCAGAAACATTCTTTCTATTTTTAATGTAATCAATAATCGGGATAGCGCTCTCACCGGCTATTTCATTGATAAGTCCATTGATTTTTTTATTCGTTAGCACCATTGGTTGCACTCCCATATCTGTTGCTTTCTGCACGATTCCCACACCCCGTTTATATACTATAGTACTTTTAGAATTACTCATATATAAAGGTTTCCCTTTTTTCCCACTAATAAGTAACACTACCGCCTTCCAAATAAGTAACACTACCTCATTTCAACAGAATTACTCACTCCACATACCGTGACACCCCAAACAGTATGTATGAATGGTCTGCCCATCGTTTGTGGTTAGCCTACAATCTTCCGCAGACTTGATCTGTTTCCCACACCGCTCGCATTGGTTCCACATAGTATACCAACGAATCTAGGGTAGTAACCAAAATATAAAATACTTTCGTCAAAATTACACAATCTTCAGCAACATCTTCAACGAAGTAATTTCAAAATCAGCCTTCACATTCTTAGCTTTAGCATTTCCATAACGAGCAAAGCACGTCTTCATTCCAATCTTCCGAGCACCCACCATATCGCGATTAGGCATATCACCTAACATCAAACATTCCTCTGGCTTAACCTTCAATCGCCGTAAAGCAGCCCTAAATGGCAATGTACTTGGTTTCAAACGACGAGTATCCTCATGCGTAACCACAACATCAAAATATCTACTTAACTGCATCGCCTCCAAGCGAATCCATGCCTTTAGCCGAGGTGCATCAGTAACCACACCCAATTTCAATTTACGCTGCTTCAACGTCATCAACACCTTCTCAGTATCCGGATACGGGTGCAAAAATCCGCCCCGAAGAGAACGATACGCAACAATTCCCGCAGCAACCATTCGATAATCGATGCTCCCAGTCACTTTCTTCAAAAACTTCTGAAAAATCTCCTTGTCCTCATATCCATGCTGATCGTACAGCTTAAACAATAACACAAGAGCCTTCTTCCTATTTATCTTCAACCCAGCATCAATCATCGCATCCATAGCCGCACCACAACTCAGCTTCTTCATCTTCCAGAAATCAATCAACGTATTATCCAAATCAAAAAGAACTGCTTTCATGAAAAAACAAAATGACATCTACTTTATATGTGTTTGGAACTAGAAAGATATAAAAACAAGCAAAGCCCCAAAAACAAGATGGAAACCATCGCTGCAATCCAATGGGCGAAAGAAATCGAGATCTATCAAAAGGCAGCCCTTGTTTCACATATTCTCAAACCCATTTTCACTAGTTGCTTTGGCATTACCGACGAAAAAATATTAATTATTGGCGACCAAGGCTATGCAAAAAAAAGAATTGCCCCAGTCATGGCACTAGCCTATTATCTAGCAGCTAGAGAACTTAGACTCAATGCAAAATTATTGTTACAAGAACCCAAAGAACGCGGCCAGGAAGCAGATCAAGAAGTAAAAGACAGCCTCAAATCACTGCAAGAAAAGAATGTTGTTTTCGTAAACGTCTCCAACAAACTAGGAGGACTCGAAGAGATCGGAAAGAGTTTCAGAAAGTTCTGCACCAAGAAAAAGCATCGCTTCATCTCCGCAATGTCCCTGGGAGGATTACCCACAGAATCCGTAAGCGAGGTCATAGATGCAATCGACATCGATTACAAACCCCTACAATCAAATCTCAAAAAACTAAAAGAAGTGCTAGACAAGGGCAAAGAGGTCCATGTAACCAGCAAAGCAGGAACCAATCTCTATTACGGAATAGAAGGCATGAAAGCATTGATGGCCGATGGCGACTACAAACAAGAAGGAACCGGAGGAAATTTCCCAGCCGGCGAAACCTACATCCCTTGCAAAGGCAGTAGCAACGTTCATGGAAAAGTCGTCATCGATGGCAGCTCCAGAAACCGAAAAGGAACGCTTATCATAGAAAAACCCATCACCCTAACCATAGAAGAAGGCTCTATAACAAAAATCGAAGGCGGCAAAGAAGCGAAAGCACTCAAAGAAACTCTAGAATGGGCCGCAAAAAAAGCAAAACACCCGAGTACAGTCTACAGAATCGGTGAACTAGGCTTCGGAATGAACCACAAAGCAAGAATCATAGGTTCTACCCTAGTAGATGAGAAAACCGCAGGAACAGCCCACATCGCCATTGGCAGCAACTACTGGATGGGTGGCTCCATTTACGCCATTATCCACCTAGATCAGATTTTCAAAGATATCAAAGTAGAAGTGGATGGAAAACCCGTTCAAATCTAAGATTTCTGTAAAAACTACCTCAAATTTAGTATAAGAAAAATGCCCAGGTAGAAAAAGGGTTTGGGGGATTTCATGCCTGGGCCTGACAAATTGTCAGTTGTTACCCTGTAGTAGCACTACCTCATATATAAACCTTTCGCTTGCTTTGTTACTCAAGAGTGATGTTTCCTCTAAATTTAGGGTAAATACATATCTTTTTATATAGAATTTGAATAACGATGGCTATGCAAGAGTACATTAAGAAAGCAATGCAAAGTGTAAGGCCAGAAGCCTTCAATGCAGAAGTCGCTGAAGAAGAAGCTATTCTCAGTAAAATTAAACCTGGAGATCGGAGAAGATACTTCGCTAATTCGGCCAAAGGTTCAGCCGCAGTTATAGAATATATCAGAAAAAATCCCGATACTAAGGACGCAGCAGAGCACCTAAAACGGGCTCAACTCAATATGGCTATTCTCGCAGTAATCATGGGCCAGCAAACCGAAAGATAGATCATCTCACTTCTTCAACACTTCAACAACAGCATCCATCGCAACCATCTTCTCTTCGCCGCTTTTCATATCCCTTATCTTAACCTTACCCTCTTTCAGTTCCTGTTGCCCTAAGAACACCACAGAAGGAATTCCCATACTGTTTGCAAACTTCAAATTCTTAGATATCCCGCGACCAAGCAAATCAATATCTGCTTTAATCCCCTCTTTCCGCAACCGCTCACAAAACTGCATACTCTCCAAAGCAGTACCAATCGGAATAACGAAAACCGAAGTCACCGTTTTCTGCACAACCTCATCCCGCTCCAGAAAAGCATCATAAATTCTATCCAATCCAAATGAAATGCCAACCGCAGCCACACTTTCCTTTCCGATAAACTGACCAATAATCTCATCATATCTGCCACCTGAACAAACAGCCGAAGTAATTTTAGAATCTTTCAAAAAAGTTTCATAAATCGTGCCAGTATAATAAGATAAACCACGAGCAAGCGAAGGATCAAACGTACACGATGCCCCCATCGCATCAACTAACGAAAGCACCTCCTCAATCTCTGTGATTCCCTCATTTTCTCCAAGCGACTTCTTCAATTTACCCAGTTTATCGTCGTTACTACCCTCAATCACCAAGGTATCTAGTAACGTATCAATAGCATCCTGCGCAATACCTTTACCTGCCAACTCTTTCTTAACAGCATCCACTCCAAACTTTTCTAACTTATCAATAGAAAGAATAACACCATCCATCTTATCTGCAGCAATGCCGGCGCTAGCAACAATCCCATTCAAAATCTTTCTATTATTAATCCGAATATCAATCTTAAATCCTAACTTCGAAAACGCAGCATTAACTAAAGCAACAATCTCAGCATCCGCACTCATAGCACTACAACCAACCACATCAACATCACATTGCACAAATTGCCGATACCTACCTAAAGAAATCGGACCATCCCGAAACACCTTACCAATCTGATACCGCTTAAACGGCATCTTCAATTGCGGGTTCATCCCAATCACTCTAGCCAATGGAACCGTCAAATCATAGCGCAATCCTAATGATCGCTTTCCTTGATCCTGCAACGAGAACATTTCTTTCAAAATCTCAGCACCACCAGCATACTTAGAAGTCAGCACATCAGAACGCTCAATCAATGGAGTATCTAATGGACTATACCCATACAATTCAAACGTCTCTCGTAACACCGAAGTAATCTGTTCCCGAACAATCTGCTGCTCCGGCAAGAAATCTCTGGTACCGCGCGCACCGAGCAACTGAAACTTGACCTCTTTCTGAATCTTCTCAACCGTTTTCTCAATAGGTTTAGGAAGCTCTCCAGAACCAATCACCATCCTTCTAACAGCATCACGAACAGCCTCAGAAGTACTAGGATAAACATCTTTGTCCACCAATTTCTGTATCTCCTCTACAAGCCCCCTAGTTAGTCGTATCTGAAGCGTTTCCATTACCATTGTAATGCTCTAGTAATGCCTCTAGTATATAAACCTATCGCTTAATTCTTTTCAATATAGAAAGTAAATAAAAGAAAAAGTTATATAGGTTAACAACCTAGAACTCAACATGAACAAGATAATCAATGCCCTAGACGATCTCGAATTTCACGGTCTAGCAACAGAGAAGCCTAAATTTGAATCCTTCAAACGGAGGATTGTGAGGGAAGCGGTCGAACTACAGCACGACATTCACGACACAATTCTAGAGCTAAAACGCCACCATTCTCGCACTCTAAAACATAATCTCCTTGTAGCGTATGACACCTCATACATAGCAAAAAAGATGGGCTTAGTAGGGAGAGAACTCGAGGCATTAGAATTAGCAGCATTTTTCCACGACCTAGGAAAGCTAGATATCCACGCAGTAATCCTAGACATGTCTGCGGAAGAGCAGATAGCTGCATGGAAAAAGGCCCGTCCTACAGAGCCAGTTCCTGACATGAATACCATTCGCAATAGAATTACAGTTGAACAATTCATTGAAGCAAAAGCAGATAAGTGCCCCTCCGGAAAAAGAAGACTCTTTATTGAAGACATGAAGAGATGGTTAAAAAAACAAGACCTGTTTGATTTCTATTGCATACCTTATTACGCCTATTTTAAGCACCATCAGCATGCAACGGGGAGAATACTCGGAGAGGTACTCCTGAAAAGCGAACTAGGAAAGAACTGGAGTGAGGTAGAAGCGAAACAAATTATCGAATTTGCAACGGCACACCATCCAGAATATTTCATATCTGGAAAAAGAGCAAAGCTTCCAAAATGGGGAAGAATCATCGAAGTCGCAGATAAGTTCAATGCCATAATTCAATCAGAAGGAGCACACAAGTACATCTCCAAGACCTCCAAGATTAGAGCCCTTGAAATAATTTTTAGCCAAATCAAGGACGAGACCGGAACCCTTCAAAGAGAGAAGAAAAAAATGGTCAATATTTTAGCGGAGAAATATCTTACCAATGGCATCACTCAAGAACCCATACCTGAAGCTGAGTCACTTCAACGTAATCTTCGCGATGCAATCGACTATGTAGAAGCCCCTGACAAAAGTAACCTAGCACGCGCGAGAAGAACAGTAGATAAATACCGTACCGTTCTGAACTCTGTAATAGCGGACATAACAACGACCCTAGCTATGATAGGGAAAGTACACATACGCAATTTTATTGCAAGCAGTCTCGAAAATAAATTAATTACTTGGAAAGAAACATTTGAAAGAACATTAGACCTAGCAACCCCTGAATTAGCAATCAAAGAAGCAAAAAGCGCGGTTGCTTAGAAGTATTACTCATCAACAGATTTTATCTTCTCATCAATCTCCAAGATTTCATCAACAATGAGTAATCAATCCAACTCATCAATAAACTTCTGAGTTTCCTCTTTAACCCTTTTATCAACAGAAAGAATATCCTCAACAGAAGGATTCTTCACCAGCGTATGTCCATCCATCATCTGTTTGATTAACGCAGCAATAGCAAGAAAAGATAATTCTCCTGAAAGAAAAGAAGCAACCGCAACCTCATTTGCTGCATTCAAAACACAAGGCATGCTACCACCCAGTTTACCAGCATCATACGCAAACCGCAAACAAGGAAACCGAGCAAGATCGGGAGCAGCAAACGTCAACTCCTTCTGCTTAATTAAATCCAAACCACTCAACGAATCATTCTTAATACGAGAAGGATATGACAAAGCATACTGAATAGGAATCCGCATATCAGCAACACCTAATTGCGCCATAACTGATTTATCGTTAAATTCAACAAGAGAATGGATAATACTTTGTGGATGAATAACAACCTCAATTTTAGAATAATCAACCCCATACAACCAGTGCGCCTCAATCACCTCAAAACCCTTGTTCATGAGTGTAGCACTATCTATGGTAATCTTATCCCCCATCTTCCACGTAGGATGCGCCAATGCATCTACCTTAGTTACCACTTTCAGTTCATCCAAACTTTTGTGTTTAAACGGACCACCAGAACAAGTAAGAGTAATCTTCGAAACCGCATCCATCTTTTCACCATTCAGACATTGAAAGATTGCACTATGTTCAGAATCAATCGGCATTAAGGTAACACCGTTCTTAGTAACCGCGTCCATCACCAGCTGACCAGCCGCAACAAGAGTCTCCTTATTCGCCAATGCAATGTTCTTGCCAGCGTTAATCGCAGTTAACGTCGGCTTTACCCCAGAACTACCAACCAAAGCATTAACCACAGTATCCGCAGACTCTAAAGCAGCCACCCTGTCAAGACCATCCCTACCAGAATACACCGGAATGTCAACCTTCAAAGAATCGGCAGCCTCCTTGTCGGCAACCGCAACAAATTCAGGCTTAAATGCAGCAATCTGCTCCTTCAACAAAGCAACATTCTTGCCACACGTCAATCCCACAACCCTAAAACGGTCCGGGAACGCTGTAACAACATCTAATGTCTGAACTCCTATGCTACCCGTACTCCCAAGAATGCTTATCGATTTCATTTCATCCCCAACACAACCTTCTTAATCCCATCAACATCAATGCCATGCATGCTATTTAACTGTTTCTTCGTTCCGTGATCCACAAACTCATCGCCAATACCAATCATCCGCACCGGAACAACAACACCATGTAATTGTAACACTTCCAACACCGCACTTCCAAACCCGCCAGCCAAAGCATTCTCCTCAACCGTCACCACCCTCTTACATTTCCGAGCTAGTTTAACAATCAACGCTTCATCAAGAGGCTTAGCAAAACGAGCATTCACCACACAACAGCTCACTTTTTTAGCAACCGATTCAGCAGCCTTCAAAGCATCCTGAACAATCGGACCAAAAGCAATAATCAACACATCCTTGCCCTCTCGAACCACCTCAGCCTTACCTACCTCGAGAGCAACCAAAGGAGCAGTTATCCCTACTCCCGTTCCCGAACCTTTAGGATAGCGAATCACACAAGGACTATTCAAATCAAAAGCCGTCTTTAACATCCGAGCAGTTTCATCCTCATCCTTAGGAGACATCAACGTCAAATTAGGAATCGAACGCAAAAACGAAACATCATACGCGCCATGATGCGTAGCACCATCCTCGCCCGTCAATCCAGCCCGATCAATAGCAAACACCACCGGCAAATTCATCAAACAACAATCATGAAGAACTGAATCATAAGCACGTTGCAAAAACGTACTATACAAACCAACTAAAGGCTTCATCCCAGCAACCGCCAAACCACCAGCAAACGTAGCTGCATGCTGCTCAGCAATCCCTACATCAAAGAACCGGTCCGGATACGCTTTCTGAAATGCATTCAAACCCGTTCCCGGCCCCATCGCTGCCGTAATAGCACAAATACGTTCATCATCCTTTGCCAATGAAATCAACGTCTCCACCATCGCTCCGCTATACGTCATCGCGTCCGATACAGTCGAACCCGAAAACGCCTCGCCCGTCACCAAGTCAAAAGGCTTAGCACCATGAAACTTTTCCGCATCCGAAAACGCAGGCTTATATCCCAATCCTTTTTTCGTGCGAATGTGAATCAGAATAGGACCATCCAATTCCTTAATGTTCTTGAACAACCGAATCATCGCATCCATATCATGTCCATCTACCGGACCAAAGTACCGGTAACCGAGCTCCTTAAACAACATCCCCGGTCCGGTAACCGAATGAAGAGAACGCTCCAATTCTGCCGCTCCCGAAGCTGCACTATCACTAAACCCCGATAAAAAGCGCAAAATCTTACTACGTGTCCGCGTATAGCTAGGATGCGTCACCATTTTGTTGAGATACCCCTTCAATGCACCCACATTTGGCGAAATAGACATATTATTATCATTCAATATCACAATCATGTTACTTTTCAAATAGCCAGCATGATTCAAACCCTCAAATGCCAAGCCAGCAGTCATCGCACCATCGCCTATAACAGGAATCACACTATACGATTCACCTAACAAGTCACGAGCCTTCGCAATACCGATGCCAGCACTAATTGAAGTTGAAGAATGACCAGCATCAAACACATCATATTCACTTTCAGATCGCTTTAAAAATCCACTCAACCCATTCAGCTGCCGCAACGTGCTAAACTTCTCAACACGACCCGTCAACAACTTGTGCGCATACCCCTGATTCCCCACATCAAAAATAATCTTATCGGAAGGCGCATCAAACGCAGTGTGCAATGCAATAGTCAATTCCACAACACCTAAGGGACTAGCTAAATGCCCTCCCGTGGCAGCAACCGTAGACAGAATAGTATACCTAATTTCACGTGCCAGCATCTTCCGCTGACTACTAGTTAACACCTTCAAATCAGCTGGCGATTTGATCATACCTAGAAAGTGAGTCTCTGGTTTCTGCATGCTTTCCCCACCCTTCAGGACCCAGTATCAATTTATAAAGATTTGTCTCCCCTAGTATATCCTACCTCTAGACACCTATGCTCAATAACCGAAGGTTATTTACAAATCAAGGTACTCCTTAACATCCCAATTCAAAACGCAGCGAAAAAAGTTTCTGGCGACGCATTCTAAATCCAAAGATTTATATAATTTCAAGTCAAGTTATTATCATGAACGTTGACGAAAGGTATGAAAGAATTTCTGAGACTTGCAGGCGAGACATAAGGGAAGAGGAAAGAAACTTCAAAAAATTTGCAGCCCTCATCTCAAAGATTAGGGAGCGTAAATCTGAACTATTTGCTCAGCTATTGGAAGGAACGCAAACGGTGCAGAATAAAAACCAGACTCAAGATGACAAAAAAAGAGAAGGAGAACAAAAAGGCATTTTGCATTATATAGAAGTCCAAATCAAGCACGAGGAGAGAATTCTTAAGTGGGCATCAAAAATCGTTGCCGCTGCAACGTATTCGATAGTGGATACAGAAAACACCCTATTTGATTGGGAGTATAATATCCCTAGAAATGCAAGTGAGGAAGAACTAGCCCAGATAGTACTCAATGGAAGACACACCTCATATCATTCGAAAACCATCCAGCCAGAAGAATCCATTGAGTATTTTGACAGCTTGATGAGGATAAATAAAATGATTCGAACACTCATAGAGGAGAAGCAGCATTACCTCGAAGGCGAAAGAAAATATATCCGGGGATGGCGCGAGGGAGGCTTTATCAAATCAATATACCATTCACTATTTCGTTCCTGGACAATACAAAAATTTAGAACTGGATTTGAACAACTACATCAACACTGTAAGGACGAAGCAGAATCTCAGGAAACACACCTTGCAGATTTTTTGAACCTGTTGAAGGATGCGCAGAAAAAGAAGGAACCGCTCATAAGGATACTGAATCATCCAATAAACCAAAAGGGTTACATCATTAATCCATCCAATCGAAAGCAAGTTGACGCGAAGAAATTGTTCTACTCATTCTACAATCCTCAAGATCCAAACAAGGGTATGAGTCCTGAAGCAGTAGAAATCCCATTGAAACAAGCATATAATGTGTCGCAGTGGGCACTCGGAGTGATAGAAGGGGGCCACAGGGCTAATGCAGGAACGCATTCGGAGAAAACAGGGAGCGAGGTTGCAGCTGAACTGAAAGTAGTCGGAAGAAAGAGGTGGGCAGAGAAGAGAGAAGCTTACAAAAAGGAATTCGGGAGTTATCCTCCCTCGCAGAGAGTGTATTCCGTTTCTGGATCATCAAAAGGGAGAAGCCCTAGAAAAAGGAGAGCCTCAAACACAGATTTAGTGGGGGAATGCCTTAGGTTAGGAAGTATCACGGTAGGTGCATACAATGCACTTAATGCGAAGAATCCCACAGATCGAGCAACAGGTGCTATGGCCGCGTTGATGAGTATATAATTAATTCAATTCTCTCTGGAGTAATATTCCAAAATGTTTTTAATACATCATTAGTTTACTCAACCTCATGTACGAATTAATCATCTGCGAAAAACCACAGGCAGCAATGAAAGTAGCCGATGCGCTAGCCGATGGAAAAGCAATCAAAGAAAACAACCAAGGCGTACCCTATTACAACATTACTCATGGAAAAAGAGACATCATCGTAGCGTGCGCAGTTGGCCATCTCTACGGTCTAGCTCAAACCGAAGGAAAGAAAGGAGAGTTCCCCGTCTTCAATATCGAATGGCAAGCATCACACCTATCCAGAAAAGGAGCCGCCTTCACCAAAAAATATCTCGCAACCCTAAGAAAACTAGCAAAAGGCGCAGATGAATTCACCATAGCAACAGATTATGATGTCGAAGGCGAAGTAATAGGATTAAACGTCATCAGATACGCATGCAAGAAAGAAGATGCCAATCGAATGAAATTCTCTACGTTACTCAAAGAAGACCTCATCGAAGCCTACGAACATAAAACCAATCACCTTAACTGGGGCCAAGCCAAAGCTGGAGAAACCAGACACAAACTAGATTGGTACCATGGAATAAACTTCAGCAGAGCCTTAACCCACGCAGTAAAATCAACAGGCTCCTTTAAATTAATGTCAACCGGACGAGTCCAAGGACCTGCCCTAAAAATAGTAGTCGACCGAGAAAAAGAAATCAAAGCCTTCAAACCCGATCCCTTCTGGCAAATCCAATTACTAGGAAACGTCAACAAAGGCGCTATTGAAGCATGGCATCAAGAAGATAAATTCTGGGACAAACCAAAAGCAGATGCGGTAATGGAAAAAGTCGCAAATAAGACTGAAGGCACCGTAAGCGACCTCAAAAAGAAACAATTCAACCAATCACCGCCAACACCTTTCGACTTAACCACATTGCAAACAGAATCCTACCGATGTTTCGGCATCCAACCGAAAGACACGCTAGCCATAGCACAAGAACTCTATTCTTCCGGTTTCATTTCCTATCCACGTACTTCATCTCAACAACTAACACCCAAAATCGGATTCTCAAAAATTCTCTCACTTCTCGGAAATCAGCCTGCATACGCACCACTAACAAAAAAACTGATGTTAACCGATTTAAAACCCAACAACGGCAAGAAAACCGATCCAGCCCATCCCGCTATCTATCCCACCGGATTATTACCAAATGTCGGAGGACGTGAAGGCCGCGTTTACGATCTAATAGCAAGAAGATTCATGGCTACCTTCGGCGAACCTGCAAAAAGAGAAACAAACATCATCACCGTAACCGTAGCAGATGAAAACTTTAACGCGAAAGGTACGAGAACGGTAGAGAAAGGATGGCACCTCTACTATGGCGCCTATGTCAAAATTGAAGAAGTAGAATTACCCGAAGTCAAAAAAGAAGACAAAGTAAAAATAAAAGAAATTAACCAACTAGCGAAGGAAACGCAACCTCCCAAACGCTATACTCCTGCTTCCATCATCAAAGAGCTAGAAAAGCGAGGCCTAGGAACGAAAGCAACACGATCATCCATAGTAGACACTCTTTTTCAGAGAGGCTATGTCACCGGCAAGGCTATTGAAGCAACCGAATTAGGAATCAGAACCATGAATACGCTAGAAAAATACGCTCCCGAGATTGTAGATGAAGCCCTAACAAAAAAATTCGAAGAGGAAATGGAGCAAATTTCGAGTGACAAGGTAAAACCAGAAACCATCCTAGATGATGCAGAATCTCACATCAAAAAAATAGTAACCAACTTCAAAAAGAGCGAAAAAGACATCGGAAAGGAATTGATGGCAGCCGAAGTCGAAACAAGAGACAAACTAACCACCTTAGGCGACTGCATCAACTGCAAAAAAGGAAAACTACGGATTAGACGCGGCAAATACGGAGCCTTCGTCGCCTGCAACGGCTATCCCAAGTGCAAAACAACTATCTCATTACCCCGTGGAGCACTCTTAAAACCAGCCGGCAAAAAATGTGAACATTGCGAATATCCCTTAATCCTTAAAATCATGAAAAAGAAACGCCCGCAAGAATTCTGTATCAATAAAGACTGCAAATCAAAAGCAATAGAAGGCGAAGCCGGAAAAGAAGCCCAAGACATCGAGTCCGGAAAAGTAGAAAGAAAGTGCGAAAAGTGCGACGATGGTAAGCTAGTCTTGAGAAAATCCATCTATGGCTCATTTCTAGGCTGCTCTAAGTATCCCAAGTGCAAATTCACCGAGAAAATAGAAAACGAAAAGGACGAGTAGCTACCTGACCCAATATCAAGGAGAGAATAACTTGCTTAGGTTCGCTATTTGGTAATTCTTTTTAATCAAAAGTTTTATATACTTAAAAGTTAAAGTACACCCATGTTCAAGAAAATGAAAGATTAGTCTGCAGCTGAACATGCCTTTGAAGATTGGTTTGACGATGCGTGGAAAAGGAAAAGAAAAGATCATTTTGAAGCGTTTAAGAATGGTTACGAAAGATCGTACTCCGAGATTGTAGCTTCTTTGAATAGAATTGATAGATCTAAGGTTTCTGGAAGGGGTTTTGCAGGCTATGAGTATTCTTTTATGGGCAACTGGTTGAAAGCTTCTTTTGTTATAGGTAATGGTAAGAGATCATTATTTACGGATTTTGAGAAGTCTGGCAAGTTTGTAGGAGGTCTTATTGCTTTTTTTGAGACAGTGGTTTCTCACGAGGATGGTCCCGTATATAAAGAGAACAGTGATGATCAGATCACACCTCATTTAAAGTTTAACCTTGAAAATTTAAAGAATGTTCTCGATCGGATGGATATCCCAGGAGATGTGCTTGAAGATGTGTGTAGGCGCTTAGAGAGTATAGAGTTAGAAGGAAGAGCTAGCAAGAAGAAAAAGTTATACTTGGATCACATTATAAGAACATTAAGAAGTAAAGAGTAATCTATTATTATAAAAATCTCACCTTATAGAGAACACTCTAAACAAACTCAACTTCTCCTTCGAAATAAATGCCCTTGTGCAATTTCACCGGTCTCCAATCATCAATCACCAGCTCTGCACCCAACCATTCAGCAAGTTCAGAAGGATTACCAATCGTAGCCGATAACCCAACCAACTGCATCTTAGAATTAATTTGCTTCAATAACGTAATTAAAATCTCCAAAGTCGGACCACGTGAAACATCATTCAATAAGTGAATCTCATCAATAACCACACATCGAACATCTTTAATCCAAGAACAATGATGCCGCAGCAAGCTATCCATCTTCTCGATAGTAAGAATCAACACATCATGCCTATCGAGATATTTCGAAGTACTATCTAAATCACCAGTCGACATACCAACAGAATATTTACTTTTCTCAAACAACTTTTCCATATCCTTAAACTTTTCAGAAGCCAATGCTCTTAACGGTACCAAATAAACAACCTTACCCTTATTCTCCACCAACTGCTTCACCATCGCAAGCAAAGCAATCGCAGTCTTACCTGAACCAGTAGGCGTACACGTCAAGATATGATTCCCCTCTAACAAACCAGCTTTCAAAGACTTCTTCTGAGCCGGATTCAGCTTTTCAATACCCTTCCCCTTAAGAAAGTCCAAAAACCAAGAAGGAAAGTCATACTTTTCTAACCCTTTTACCATCCGTTAGCAAATCTCCAACAATTTATATAACTTCACCCCAACAAACTATAAATACCACCATCCTTTCTAATAACCATGACCGATCTCATAGCATCTTTCTCCAGTGGAAAAGGAACCGCAGCCCACGTCATGAAAGTCATCGAAGGCATGGAGTGGGACAACATCTTCTTAATAGTACCAGAAGAATTTGAAGGTCAATTCAAGAAACCAAACAACGCAGAAATCATTACCGTAGATACCACCAAAACCATCACCGACATGGCCGCTCACATCCATCATTCATTAAATGGAAAAACAAAGGACTTCGAAGTGGGATTAAATTTGGTCTCAGGATCCGGCCGAGAACACATGGCCATCCTAGATGCCGTTCTAAAACTAGGAATGGGAATAAGATTAGTAGCATTAACAAAAGAAGGCGTAAAAACGCTATGACTTAGTACTAAAATAAATCCGAAACCCGCCCGATTTCGTCAAATCACTAACATTTCCAAACAATTCTTCCATAAACTGACGCAACACCTTTCCGCCCTTATTATGGCGAGCAACCAATTGCAATGATCCGCCTTTCTTTAACAAAGAATAACAATCAGTGATCAAATCAAAACAACCCTGCTTCCCAATCTTCTGAGGGGGATTAAATAAAATAGTATCATAAGAACCAGTTGCAGCTTTAACAACAGAACAATTCGAAACCCTATTCTTTCGAATATTCATCTTGGCATGTTTCAACGCCCGCTCATTAACATCAATCATCTCCACGCTACACTTAAGAAACGCCTTCGCGATGGCAATGCCCACAACACCCCATCCACATCCATAGTCAAGCACCTTCATTCCACCTTTTATTTCACTATCCTCAATCAACACTCGACTACCACGATCCACCTTCCCAATCGAGAACATACCAGAAGCAGTAGAAAACTCTAAACGCTGTCCGCGCAACATACAAATCAACGGAGTCACTCTCTCAAATGAAGTAGGGTGTTTAGAAAAATAGTGATCAGTCATGCGATAATACCATATAATGAGTACAAGAGTCTTTCCATCGAACGAACCAAAGCCGGACCACTACCGCGTACCATAATACAATTATCTTCGTACGCCACAGCCGCCGAATCAGCATACTGAATGGCCATAACGGCTTCTGAGGTACTATTACACGTCACAATCGGACGATCCGCACAGGCATTCGTTTCATTCCGATCGCATGCAGCTACAGGAATCTTGTTGTACGCTTTCAACATCGTCTGGTCAAACTTACCAACAGCCAAAGCAACATACTGTAATTCCGTACCGAGAGGATCAAACGTAACGTAGATCTCATCCGCCGAGTCAAAAGTAACAGAATCTAATTCACCAGATACAGGAACTTGAGCAACCTGACTGGGTAAATTGTGAAAGGGAACATCAAATAACACACTTCCATCTCCAGAAGCAACCTGCGTATACCATAATCCATCCACATACACAAACGAAAAGCCATTGAAAAAATCTCCATCCTCCTTCAACTTTCCCTCTTGGTTCAATGCATGCATATCATCAATCGTCTTTGGAGTATCATCAATAAAGTATTGCGATCCAAATAACACCGCTAAAGCAACAACAATAGCAACAACAACCGCAATCATCACAAAATCAGATCTAAACTTGGGATCCTCAGGAATCTTTTCAGCCTCCTCAATCTTCTCCTCAGTAACACTGCCTTCCACGTGCAACGCACCCTCTCCTACACCTTTTTCTTTTTCCATCTTAAATACCTATAATCGCGAATAATATTCTATCTTTCACCAAATGCACATCTCCGTTATAACGCACCGTAGCAACAATACAGTTATCCACTAACGATAAACTTGAGCTATTCCCATCAACAAATGCAACAACGGGTACTGCAGCCGTAGCATCAGCACACGTTATTACAGGAAAACCAAACGAATTATTAGCAACAAATCCAATCCGAAGATAAGCAGTATTCTGTAGATTCAATCCTAAATTATATTCAGCCAACGCAATAGATTCTGCAAAGCTGCTATTCTCTGTAGAAGTAAAATCGATCTGCGGCTTTCTATACAGCAAAGATTCAGCCTCAGCACTCATTTCAACTCCGGCAATCGTCTCAGGATGATTATCGAAGGTATAAGTACTACCATCCACCGAAGTCGTCCAAAACTGACCGCGCGCCTTAAATTTCTGATCGCCTAATCGTGCAGTGCCACCGCCTCCATCACCACCAATAAATCCAATAATCGAAGTTATCATAATAAAGGAAATAAAAATAACCATAAACATTCCAGCTTTCGACTTTTTCTCATCACGTCTCATGTTTTTTCCACCGAACTCCGTCAGCCGTATCGATCAATTCAATACCCTTTTCCTGGAGTTCATCTCTAATCTTGTCCGCAGTCTTCCAATCTTTGCTAGTACGTGCATCTTCTCTCTCCTTGATAAGCTTTTCGATAGCTTTAGTAACATTATCTTCCTTAATCTCCATCACACCTAAGATCTCATCAAAACGCAACATCTGCTTAGTAACTGCAGCAGCATCTTTAGTAGATAACTGCAACTTATTGACCTCAGTCATCAATACAAACACAACCCCTAAAGCTTCAGCAATTCCTAAATCATCGTCCAAATGCTTCGTAAAGTCCTTTTCCGCCTTCGAAAGTAAGCCAGCAACCTTCTTATCATCAACCGAACCAGAAACATTCTTCATCACAAACAGAAAGTTATTCAGTCTTTCAACCGCAGCCTGCGCCGCCTCCAAACTCTCAAGAGTAAAATTCAGCTGCTGCCGATAATGAACACTTAACAAAAGATAACGAATCGCCCGAGCATCATAGCCCTTCTCAAATAAATCCCTTAAAGTATGAAAATTTCCCATCGATTTCGACATCTTTCTACCATCAACCAGCAAATGCTCGTTGTGGACCCAGTAATTAACAAATGGCTTCCCAGTTACACCTTCCGATTGCGCAACCTCATTCTCGTGGTGCGGAAATACTAAATCAATGCCGCCTGTATGAATATCAAAATGCTTGCCCAAATGCTTCATCGACATAGCCGAACACTCAATGTGCCAGCCCGGTCTACCTTTACCTAATGAAGTCGACCAAGAAACATCCCCATCCTCCGCATCGTATGCCTTCCACAATGCAAAGTCCTGCGCCTGTTCCTTAGCGTATGAATCTTTCTTCACTCTTTCAGTAGCCTCCAAATCATCAAAAGAAATGTGGCCTAATTTACCGTAATCCTTTTTCTCAGCAATCGAATAATACCAACTACCATCATCCGACTGATACGCAAAACTATTTTTCTCAAGATCCTTAACAAGTGAAACCATCTCATCAATATGTTCAGTCGCTTTCGGATACACATCCGCCTCCAAAATACGAAGAGCGTCCATATCCTCAAAAAATGCCTTACTATAACCAGAAGTAAATTTCTTCAAACTCTGTTTTTTCTCTATACTCCCCTTAATCGTCTTATCATCAACATCAGTCAGGTTCATCACATGTTTAACCTTCAAACCATCATACTTCAATACCCGTTTCAACAAATCTGCAACAATATAGGCCCTAAAATTCCCAATATGAGCAAAATCATAGACTGTAGGTCCACACGAGTACATCTTTACCTTACCAGCATCAATCGGCTTGAAAGCAGACATCTTCCGAGTCAACGTATTATAAATCTTGAGCATAGCTCCTACGATACCCCTACCTTATAAAAATATTTGCTTCCACTCCAGTATCTCGCGAGTGGAACGGATATGTGCTCAATAACCACGATAGTGAAAAGTTCTTTTTTGCTCCCAAATATTAACTACCTTGTAGGGACATAAAAGATAGCCTTATAATAGAAATGAGATTCTAAAGATATGTATGAGCAATATGGTCCAAGTGACATAGAACTACTCCCTCCAAAAAATCCAACGAAGGAGGACGCTGCAGTACTTGAAGGTGTAGCAAATGCACTCCTTCCAAAGTATAGAGAAACAGCACTCGTCTCCTAGCAGAGGGAGTTCCCTGGGATGATGCTTTTGGTGAGGCTTACCGCTCAGTTCAGATGAGTGCGACAACTCAATTAGAAAAAGCAAGAGCAAACGCAACAGATCTATCGCCGAGCCTACCTCTTTTTTTCAGACGAGCGTATGCAAGATAATCTCTCCCTAATTACTAACATTCTCCTGACCCACAATAAGATCAGCATCGCCTTCATGTTTTTTCCAATACGAAGCAACCGGTAACGCTTTATCAACTAACTTACCATGCTCACGAACAATCTTGCCTGGAGCACCTACAACCGAACAATCACCAGGAACATCACGATTAATAACGACCGCCTCAGCCCCAATCTTAGCACCACTTCCAACACGTATAGGACCCAATAACGTAGCTCCTGTTCCCATCAACACATTATCTCCTAACCGAGGATGCCTTCTTTTATCAGCAACATGCCCCGTCCCCCCTAACGTACAGTTATGAAACAATACACAGTTCTTTCCAATCCGAGTAGTCTCACCAATCACCACACCCATCCCATGATCAATAAAAAAGCCCCCACCAATCCGCGCGCCAGGATGCATCTCAATACCCGTCAAGAATCGCATCACCTGCGAAAACAAACGAGGAATAAACGGAACTCCCACAACATACAACGGATGATTCACAAAACGATGCACCAACAACATGTGAAAGCATGGATACAATAAAAACTCAATATTCTTAGCTGCCGGATCATTCCGATAGATTGCCCTCACATCCTCTACTATCTTCACAACTCCACCTCTGACAATGCTGACGCCCATTGAGGCCGATGAGCTTGCTCATGATACGGCCGTGCCTCAGCATTGTAAAATGGACTGGAAGTACCTCTAAAGAAAATGAAGCGGGGGAAGGGATTTGAACCCCTGAATAACCGGGTTGCAGCCGGTCCCCTTAACGGCTTGGGCACCCCCGCGCTTCTATAAGTGTCTTCTATATGCTTTAAATAGTTTTTCGTTACCATAGTATAAACTAAATCAATGAGAAAATTAGCAACAACAACAAACGCTTGCCATACCGAAGAAGAGTATCTCTGCCTATATTAACCTTTCTACAGACCCTTGACTATTGCTTCGGGAGCAACCTTATCATCAAGCTTACCAAATCGAGCATCACCTTTCCTTAGTGTTAAGGATTCAATAGGGAAATGGATACTAGGATCAGCCTCATCGCCTTCCCCCTTTCTCGGTTGCGACGTAACGTGGACACGATTACGATCACCCTTTTTGGAAGTAATCAACAACGAACGCAATCCTCGATTCCCATGTTCAGGAAACGCATAGTAGCCCAGTTCAATTTCTCGCTCGGAAGCAATATTATCAACTAACTTTTTTTGTCTGAAGTACCCTTCAAGAGAATGGGGAAACACATCAGTAGGTCCTTTCGGCAACGGATCATCAATACCAGTTCCGAGTACCATGAGTGCAGGAGAATATCCTCCTCGAATGTTGCGCCGACCACCTGCCAAAATAACCTTACGCTCCGCTCCGAATAAATTGACAGGATCAGGTGTTACTGCTAAAAACTGCAAATGACCTCCAAGATGACGATAGTTATATTGCAACGCACCCGTTGCCATGTCAAACACCGCAACACTCGTATAGCTGCGATGCCGATCCTTCGCCATCACCGCAACCTTCGGCGTTTTGTCCACATCCTCAAACACCACCATCGATTGATTCTTGAAATCAGTTTCATTAAGGCCTCTACTAATTCTGGAATAACCTTCAGCAACATTTGTGCCCCATACCACCCAATCCTTTTCCACGCCAGCCCTTTTCTCGCGAGCCGTCACAAAGACATATGCGGCACCATCATGACCACTTTCAGCGAAAGCAGTATATTTTCCAAGTTGCAGTCCATTGGCCTTTTCAGTGACAATGCGACCATTATCTCTCACCATCTCCCCATCCTGCAAAACAGGATTATCAACCTCCATCGCATCAAACGAAAAGAGAGGTGTACCGTCCATCTCCGAAGCAGTAATCTTATTATTGTTCTCATTCAAAATAAGATCTAATGAGGTAACTCCAATCCCTCTCTCGACCTGCTCAAGCAGCGACAATCCAGCTCCCTGCTCAACAAGAGCACCAGCAACATCCTGCATATTCTCGCCATAGGAAGCAAGAGCATATTGGCCTGATGATCGAGCAGTATCTTCAGAAAAATCAGTATACTTCGACAAAACAGCGATCTTCTGACCGTTAAGGTACCTATAGATACCAACTAAATCACGTGACATGCGCTCATCACCGGGAACCACATCATCTTTAAAGGTGCTCTGCCGATTAAATGCATCTACTTTTGCCAACTTTTTATGAGGCACCAGATGGATGCCCTTCTCTGCCAGCTGCCTAGCCAGTGCATCATAGAGATGGGCGTTCAACGCAGGGTTAGCATCCCCGCCGGGACCCATCAATCCACTATAGCGAACAAAAAGAGGAGTTTTCCTTAACGCAACCTCCTCACCATGCACAACACCATCTAAGAACCCGGCCCCTACTACGGCAGCTGAACCTTTCAAGAACGGTCGCCTACCCACAGATAGTTCATACATGAGATAGAGAAGCACAAGAATCTATAAAAAACCACCGTTATCACCGTCGAATAGAAAATTCTACCGTCGAAAAAAAGAAACATTTATATATCAGCGGATTTCCAAAAAAGTATCTTTACGTCGGAGAAATCTGATTGGGGGATTAAAACTAATTAAGTAAGAGGGAGGGACTTCAAATGGGAAAAGTTGTAGAAAAAGTAGGAATTAAAAGAGAAGCTGGGTGGCTATACTATTTAGACAAGAAAGGTAACGTATCACGTGTTACCATGAAGAGAAAAGGCAAGCCCTACAAGAAGAAGACGGAAGTTGTTGCTAAAACTGGCATCAAGCGAGAATCTGGCTTCCTGTACTATGTGGACAAGCAAGGACACGTAGCTCAAGCAAAAATGAAGAGACGCTAAGTCTTTTCTTTTTTTATTTTTTTTATTTTAATTCTACACAATACAAATAATTATATACCTCTTCCACATCTAAACTGATATGTCATTAGAAGGAAAAACAGTCATACTTTTTGGAGCAGGGGCAATTGCGTCCGGCTATGCTCAATCTTTCGTCGACGAAAAAGCAAATGTCGTCTTAGTTAGCAGAGGAGATTCTTCAGAAAAACTAGCAAGTGAGCTACAATCTCAAGTTGCTGAAAAGGATATATCTAGGATAGACTCAATGCATGCAGATGCCTCGAATTTCAATGAGGTGAGTGGTATTTTTGATCAAACCGTCGAAAAATTCGGGCGCGTCGATGCCATTGTGAATGGATCGGGCGGAAATACTCCTGAAGCATTAGTCACCGATTTAGACAGCTTTATTGGGATGGATCCGTCTGTCCCAGAAGCGATGTTCGCAAACAATTACCTTTCAAAACACCTCGCACTTCAACATTTTGCAAGAGTACTCAAAGACGCAGACTACCAAGGTAGTGCAGTCAACATAACTTCTATGGCCGGGTTGCAACCACTTTCTAAGGTAATGGACTATTCAGCCGCATATGCCGCAGTCGAAAGTCTAACCAAGAGTGTAGCTCACCTCTATGCAGCAATAGACATTGGACGTGTCAACAATGTAGCAGTAGGATTCCTTATCGGAGAGCAAAATCGAGCTCTTCTTGAGAACGAGGACGGATCTCCCACAGCAAGAGGAGGCGAGATAAAGACAGGAATCTCACAGGGGAAATTCTTATCACCTGAGGATATAGCCCCCCCATGTGCTCATGCTTGCCGATCCCGAAAAAAGTGGGTCAATTAATGGACAAACTCTCAATGTCGATGGAGGCTACAACCTCATCAGTTTACCAGCAACAGCAGGATACAAGTAATAAGAACTATCTCTTCTCACTTTTCTTAATATAAGAACACAAACTAAAGATTGACAATCCTGCCAATAACACAATCGCACCATTCTTACCCTGAGTCTCATTGTAATCCATTAAGATAGCATTACCGGTGATCGGCAACGGTTCATTCTGCACCGTAATCTTACCCTTCCCCAACTTCGGGAAGTTTGCATCAAAGTACGTATACACGCCAATCTCATCAAACGTAGACGAGTATGTATCGCCCAGCTCCATCCGCTCGCCATAAAAGTATCTCTTGTATTCTACAACTTTGTGCGCCTTATTGTCTAAGTTTTTCCAGGTAACAGTGGTACCGGGAGAAATAATAATATCACTCGGAACAA
>CAZBLF010000006.1:1273-43649 GCA_964492935.1 uncultured Methanosarcinales archaeon | reverse complement strand
GCTCTTTTCTTGAAAAATCTACTCATAAACATTACTGTCGAAAATAAAGCAATCTTTAAAAAGCCATCTCTATTATTCTTGGTTATGGATTCAGTACGTAAGACTGGTGCGTAAGTATATTTTTCTAGAGAGTTTGCTATGGTTATTGAACATACACTACAACATGAGAATGGAATGCTGTCCTACGAGGGCGGAGATTTAGCTAGATTCAAGAAGCCTTGTTTTGTGTTTAGTAAAAAGAGATTGGTGGAGCAATATGCTCGGATTAGGGATGCTTTTGATACCTTTATCTCTACGGAGGTTGCTTACTCCTATAAAACGAATGACTCTGTAGCATTGGGGAAGGTGTTTGCTAACGCAGGTAGTTCATTCTTGGTTTGTAATTTGAGGCATTTGGCTGAAGTTGCTTTTTTTTCGAAGGAAATCATTTACTATAGTACGTGTTTGACTTTGGCTGACGCGAAAAAGGTGTTGAAATCTGGCGTTAGGAGATTTATTGTTGATTCTCCAAGTGCATTTGCGGTGTTGATGGAGGCGCGTGGAGATAGGAAACTGGATGTCTTGTTTCGTGTGGCGACTGGAGTTGCTAGCGATGGATTATACCCTACCGATACCTGCTTTGGGATGTCGTTTGCGGAGGCTAAGAAGTTGATGTTGGGTGTTGGTAGCGATGAGAGTCTTCGTTTAGGGGTGCATAATCACTTGATTAGTCAGAATGCGGATATTGCTACCTGGAAAAAGAATAGTGATCGGCTTGTAGATTTCATTGCTGATTTGAGGCGGAGTGGTGTTGTGGTAACCTGTCTTGACTTGGGTGGGGGCTATCCGATTCAGTATATTGGTGACGCTGTTCCAGGAATAGATACGCTGGTGGGTGCTCTGAAATATGATTTACTGACTCTACAGAAGATTTTTCCCGAGATGAAATTAATTGTTGAGCCTGGAAGGTTCTTGGTGGGGCCGGCCGGTGTTTTGGTGACACATGTTTTTCATACGAAGCCCGTTGAGGGAAGAAATGTCGCGATGTTGGATGTTTCGGTGTATAATGCGTCTTTAGATTCATTGATTGTTGATTTGCAGCTTCCTTTTGTGACGAATAGTAGGGGTAAGAAGGTCAGGCACATGATTCGTGGCAATACTCCTGATTCTTTGGATGTGTTTCGAAAGGAGGTGGTGTTGCCTGAGCTGTCTGAGGGTGATTTGGTGGTGTTCTTTAACGCGGGTGCGTATACGTTTAATGCTGATTTTTTGGCTTTGGAAAAATTAGAGGTGAAGTTGATATGAAAGCGATTAAAGATTTTAGATACAAGGAAGGGATGAAGGTTGACGAATTTGTTGATCGGATTGGCACTATTGGATTTCAGTCATTGCACGTTGGAAAGGCGGTTGAGATTATTACTAAGATGAAACAGGAGAAGGCCAAGATTATCCTCACCTTTACCTCGAACATGGTGAGTTCGGGATTGCGCGGATTCTTTGCTCAGTTGATTGAGAAGAAGTTTGTGGATGTTGCTATTACTACGGTTGGTTCGATAGAGGAGGACTTGATTAAGGCTAATGGGAAGGAATTCTTGCAAGGGAGTTTTGATGTGGATGATGAACAGCTGGGAAAGGAGGGTATTAATCGAATAGGAAATATTTATGTCCCGAACGAGGTGTATGGTTCGTTTGAAGATATTATTACTCCGATTCTGGAGGAATTGTATGCTAAGAAGAAAAAATGGGGAGTTTCAGAATTGTTATTTGAATTAGGTCGGTTTGTTACGGATGAACACTCGATACTGTATCAGGCTCGCAAGCAGAACATTCCGTTGTTTTGTCCAGCAATTACGGATGGAGCTCTTGGACTGCAAATTTATTTCTTTAAACAGAAGCATCCCGACTTTGAGATTGAGGTTACGTCGGACATGTCGTTGTTGTTTGGTTCTGTTATTGAAGCTTCGAAAGTAGGTTGTATTGTGTTGGGTGGTGGCGTTGCTAAACATCATGCAATTCTGGCTAATTTACTTCGAGATGGGATGGACTATGTGGTGTATATGACGACGGCGCATGCGCATGCGGGTTCTTTAAGTGGTGCTACCACGTCGGAAGCTAAGTCGTGGGGCAAGATTAAGGGCGAGGGCGATGCTATCACGGTGATTGGTGACGTGTCGATTACGTTTCCGCTCGTTATGACGCGTGTTTTGGGGAAAAACTGAAAGCGTAACCTTTATAAACAAAATTGCGATTGGGATTTCTATATAATTTATATAATTGGGCTTATGAAGGAAACTGAAGAGAAGAAAGAAAGCGACATTCCGTCTGAAAAGGTAGAAAGACTCGAAGATCGTAGTGTTACTCCTCCAACGATGAAGGTTCAAGATCTTAGGAGGGTGGCTGATACGGTAGCTACCTATCCTATTGGATCGAAGATTGAATATGGTGCCTGGGAGATGTACTAGACGGTCAGAGCCCTCTTTGCGAGAAAAAGGAGGCCTATCTATTTAGACCCTGACGCGGAAAAAGGAATTTTGGGGAAAGGTGGTTTTGCCTTAATTGTGAAGGGCAAGACTTTGTACCGGAATGGGACTCCGCTGAAACTTCGCCCGTTTGCGTATAAGATTCCGTTATTTGACCTTATGAATACGGGTGATCTTGATCATGATGAGGTGTTATCTCATCGATTTACCGGAGAGGATGCTGCAACACGGGTGGTAAGAAGTCATTTGGAACAGAATTATCCTAATTTGGAAGATAGAAGTCTTCCTGGTTTGGAACAGCATGTGGTTGAATCTTATGGTGTTCGTAAATATGGGCCCGTACTTGTTAAGATGAGGGGAAAGGAAAAATATATTGATCTTTGGTTTGGCCAGTTCGAATTGGTAAAGGGCAGGAATCTCCATGAGGTACATCATGATGAGAAACTTCCTTTACCGGTGATGCTGGACTATATGATTACACTCTCTGATGTTCTCCATGCAGCGAACGAAACTGGATATTTTCATCGGGATATCAAACCAGCAAATATCATGATCTCGGATGAAGGCGTTGTAAAATTAGGAGATTTTGGATTGGCGAGAAGGATTGATAATCATGGGGCTGTGTCCATCATCATGGGTTCTCCTGGTTATTCTGCACCTGAACAACTCTCTGCTAATGATGATTTGCCTATTGATGGACGTGTCGATATCTATTCGTTGGGTGCCTCCCTGTATTTCTTGCTTACGGGAGATACCCCTTATGATGAATTTGGAGACTTAAGGCGAGGGGGAGGTAAATTTATGGTCCATTCGGAAGCTCAGCCTGCTTATGAACGTAATAGCGACGTTCCTCAGGGATTGAGTGAGTTGGTGGGGCACTGCATTCAATCTAGGAGAGATGATCGAATACAAACTATGAAAGAGGTTGGTGACTTGCTTCGAGAGGAACGCAAGAAGCTTTCTTAGGCTTTATCGACGATAGATTTATAAACTGATAATTTTTCCTTCTTTATCATGGAAGTTTCTCGTCTCAAATCAATGAAAGGATTGCAGGCAATTACAATGCTGACTGCTTATGACTTTAATACTGCTAAATTGTTAGAGGAGATCCAGATTGATGTTATTTTGGTTGGTGATTCAGTAGGAAATGTTGTGTATGGGTTTGAAAGTACTAAAGATGTGACAATGGAGCTGATGATTCAGCATACGGAAGCAGTTAGAAGAGGTGCATTGACGTCATTCATTGTTGCTGATATGCCGTTTGGTTCGGATGAGCCGGAAGCCTTTGCATTAGAGAATGCTCGCAAATTGATGGGTTCTGGTGCGGATGCGGTTAAGGTTGAGGGTAAACCTGAAGTTGTCAAGTTTTTAGTTGAAAATAAAATTCATGTTATGGGTCATGCTGGATTGTTGCCGCAAACTGCTGAGGAGATGAAGGTGCAGGGCAAGGATGCAGCCTCTGCTAATAGTATTCTGACTGAGGCTAAGGCTTTGGATAAGGCTGGTTGTTTCGCTGTTGTTTTGGAGATGGTTCCTGCTGGCTTGGCTGATACGATTACGAAATCACTTGCCATTCCTACGATTGGGATTGGTGCTGGAAAGTTTTGTGATGGGCAGGTGTTGGTTATTAATGATATTCTGGGATTGGTTGAGGATTTCCATCCCAAATTCGTGAAGAGATATGCTGAATTGAATTCGGAAGCTACTAAAGCCATTAAGGACTATGTTCGCGATGTGAAGGCTGGCGAATTTCCGGATGATGAGCACTCGTTTGATTAGACCTTGTATTCAAAATAATCGTCCCAGGGATTTTCTAGATGCATCATTTTTTTTGTCGTTAGTTTCTCGAAGTATTTTCTGAATGGTCTCATGGAATTTCCGTGTGCAGAAATAGCAACGTTGATGTTTTCTTTCTTTATCTTTTTTAGGAGGTCTTTGATGAAGGCGTTTACTCGCTTTTCGACCATCTTGATGCTCTCTCCATTCTTTGGAGGGTGATTGTATGAACGGTGCACGACATCGAACTCGGCCTCTCCGACTTTTTCTATGAATTCCTTCCTGTCCTTTCCGTGCAGATGATCTATTTTGTGCCAGTGTAAGAGTGTCTTGTATGAATCGGTACCTTCTTGCTTAATAAATCCCTTATGAGTCATCCCCTGCAGTTTTCCATAACTGCGTTCTATCATTCTGTCGTCTTTGATTTTATTCTTGCATTCTGGATGGTATTTGAGGACTGCTTTTAGGGTGTCTTTAGATCTAGAAAGTCGAGTATGATAGGCGACGTCGATATGTTTGTTCTTGAGCAGTTTTGCAACTTTCTTTGCCTGTTTAATTCCGAACGGCGTTAACTTGGAATCTTTCCAGCCTGTGAAGCGGTGTGCTCGATTGAAATAGGTTTGTGCGTGTCTAAACAAGAAAATGCTGTTTTTTGCCATTATTGTATCTTTCTGAAGTTTTTTCCGGCTGGTTTTGCTTTTAATTCGTCTGCGATTTCCATCAGTCTGTTGTACTTGCAGACTCGTTCTCCTCTGCTGGGGCCGACTTTGATGAACGCTGCATTGACGGCTACCGCGAGATCTACCATAGACGTGTCATTGGTTTCGCCTCCACCACGGTGGGAGACAATCGTCATCAGGTTATTGCTGCGCGCCAGCATGCAGGTTTGGATGGTTTCGGTTAACGTGCCAATTTGATTTAACTTGATGAGGATTGCTGAGATTGATTTCGTATCGATGGCGTGTTGTAATCTTTTTGGATTGGTGACGGTTAGGTCGTCTCCTACTATGGGAATGTTGGATGTTTTCGTTATTTCTGGCCAGAATGCCCAATCATCTTCATGGAGCGGATCTTCTAGGGTGATGATTTCTGGATATTTCTTTAGCCAGTTCTGGAAGTAAGCAATCATGCCCTTTGAATCTAATTTTTTCTTTTCTTTTTTGAGATGGTACTTACCATTGCTAAATACTTCTGAGGTTGCTGGATCTAATGCAATGCCAATGTCTTTTTTGCTGTAGCCGGCTTTCTTGATTGCAGCTTGTATCAGTTTAAGTGGAGCTTCGTTTGTTTTCAGGCCGGATGGAGCGTATGCACCTTCGTTTCCGACGTTGGAATCAAGCTTTTTTTCTTTGAGTACTTTCTTTAACGCTAGATAGACTTCGATTCCGGCTTGGACTTCCTCTTTAATGGAATTACCTTTTATGGGGGCGACCATATATTCTTGGAAATCGGTGGAATTGTCTGCGTGCTTGCCGCCCTCGATGACGACCATCTGGGGATTGGGAAGAACATACTTTTTGATTGGTAATTTGAAGACGCGTCTGATGTATTTGTAGAGTGGAAGATTGCGAGCATTTGCAGCTGCTCTTGCAACGGCTAGCGATACCCCTAGAATCGCATTTCCTCCCAGTTTTTTCTTGCTTTCTGTTCCATCTTGCGTTATCATCAGTTGATCTATTGCGACTTGGTCGTATGCATCTTTGTTTTTGAGTTTTGGTGCTAAAACCTTGTTGATGTTGTTTACTGCTCTGAGCATGCCGCGACCGTTGTATCTTTTTCCGCCATCGAATAAGACTTTTGCCTCATGAATGCCTGCTGAGGCCCCGAAGGGCACGGATGCTTTACCAAATACTCCATTGTTGAGCGTTACCTTTACCTCTAAAGAAGGTGTTGAGCCAGAGCTGATGATTTCTCTCGCAACAATAGACTTTATTTTCATATAGGTACTGTAGAATGTATGCTATAAATAGGTTGTGATTTATTCAAAATTTCCCAGAAATTTTCAATCCCTCAGACTAATCATTCTGAGTTAGCCTATATACGTTACTTCGGCGCCGTCCTTGGATGGGCCCATACCAATCTCGGAAACTTTCTTGAACTCGTCCGATCTTCTGAGAACTTCTGATTCTATTTGTTTGATTTCTTTCTCTAGTTTATCGGGATCGATATTTAATTGTAATTTTTTGTTGAGTAGGGAGATTATTTTCTTTGAGGCTTTCACTCCGAGATACATGGGGTTGCCGTAGGTTTCTGCTAGTAATGCGATGGCTTTGATTTCTTTTTTTGCGGCCAATCCTAGCAATAATCCTGTCACTCCGACAATAGGACCTACAACACCATACAATTCTTCAGATAATCCTTCTTGCTTGTAGGCTTCGATCATATCCTTATCGTTTCCTGTACAATAGATTTTGGGTTCTTTGGGAATATGGGCTAGGCCGATACCGCCTAGAGTGATGATGCGCTTGATCTCGTGTTTTTGAGAAATGTCCAATATTTTCTCGGAGAAGGTGTAGGAGCTGTGTTCATCGATGGGTTGCACATCGCCTGCGAGGAAGAGAAGATCGTGGTCTTTGATTTTCTTGTGATAGATTTCTATTTTGGGTAAGTCTACGAGATTTTCTTCATTTACGAAGACAGCATTCGGAAAATTGTGAGAGGTGATTTCCATTACTTTTTTTGCCTTCAATTCGTCAATCATAAAGTCGACGGCTACCTTTCCGACGTTGCCGATTCCAGGTAGACCTTCAATAAAAACGGGATTGCTGAGTGTGGGCAAGGGTGTAATTTCTTCAATCATCCATTCTTCCATTAGGGTTTTCCTTCTTGATTGCGTAATTGTGCTTTTGCTGTGCGACGATACGAACCGTACTTGTCATCAGGACTGTATTTTGCAGGGAGTGGGTTATCGGTTTTTGCATTACACTTCGGACAGATGTCCTTGAGTGTGTAGGAATTGCATTTTGTGCATTTTTTGAAGGGCTTCATTTCTCGGCGCGTGCGAATTCTACAGAACCGAAAGCGTCAAAGGCGTCGGTTGTGGTCTTCACATAGCCCTCCATCAGCTTTTCAGCTTCCTTGTAATCTTCAGCTTGCGCTGTCACGGTATAGCGACCGCCTCCTGCATAGAGAATGGTGACAACGTCCTTTTTAAGCCCTATTTGGAGTGCTTCTCGGACTTTTTTTACTCCCTCAGGATCATAGGTTTTAACGGTGCAAGAATTAATTACGGTGATTTGTGCAGGTTTCATACGCTCCTGTACCGCTTGGGTCAGGATTTTTGCGAATGCTTTTTCGATGCCCAGCTTTTCTAGGTCGACTGTGCCTTTTACTACATCTTCGAAACATTCGTGAATAAGGAGATATTTCTTAGAAACTTTCTCGTGGACACTCTTCTTAACGATTTCTGGCTTCAACTTAGCGGTTTTAGCAGCGAATTCGATGATTTTCTCTGCTCTCTGCTCTTGCTTTACCTCGTTGATCTTCTCTCGTTTTTGGCCTTCATTTACTCGTCTCAGGCTAAGGTCAATTTGGCCCTTTTCCTTATTGATTTTTAGAACTTTGCAGACAATCTTTTTGCCTTCTTTTACGTAATCTCGGATATTTCTGATACGTCCAGGACTAATTTCGGAAATGTGAATCATGCCAGAACTGCCGTATTCTTCGAGTCTTGCGAATACACCGTGATGGAATATTTTGGTAACTATACAGAGTACTAATTCGTCGTCTTCAGGGTAGCCTTTCTTCTGCAACGCCATTTGATTATTCTAAAACTTCCAGGATTCTTGCCTTTGCATGGGTCTTGCCACCAGTCGGTTCGGCAAGCTTTGCATTGCACACTAAACATTCAACGGAGGTACTTACTTTACCAAACGTCACCTGTTCGTTCTTGCACTTAGGGCATCGAATCTTGATAAATTTACTTGCGGGTTCTTTTGTTTTATTCATTTGATTACAGTCGAAAGAATGTTGGGGCTTTTAAATATCTTTCTTTTTGATAGGAGAGGCACAAAACTTAAAAAGTTGTTATCTGTTCTTGCAGATATGAAGAAATTGCCGTTGATGATTCTGATTTTTATTCTGGTGTTGTTTGCCCTGGTGCAGCTTAAGGGGGTGTCGCAGTTGTATCCAGGAGATGAGCAGACGTATCACTATATGGCTTCCTTAGTTGCTGATGGTGCGGTTCCGTATCAGGACTTTTTCGTGTCGCAGCCGCCACTACAGGTGTATTTTTTGAGTCTTATGTTCTCCCTGTTCGGGTTTTCGATCGTTGCTTTGAAGATGGTGCCGTTGCTTGCTACGATAGGTAGTGGGGTGTTACTCTATTTGACGGCTCGAGAAAAGTTTGGGTGGCAATCGGGAATAGTAAGTGTTGCATTCTTTCTCTTTTCGTTTGAGGTGTTGTCTAAAAGTACGTTTAATTTTGGTGTTAACCTGGCATTGTTTTTCGTTGCTCTAGGATTCTATTTGTTGTATGTGCGGAAACAGATGCTTTTTGCAGGGTTGGTGTTTGGCATTGCTGGGATGGTGCGGTTTTATGCGATTATTCCTGCATTGGTGATTGGTGTGTTGTTGCTTGTTAAGAAACGAGACGCGTTTGTTCGCTTTTGTTTGGGATTTGCTGGCACGTTTGTGCTGCCGAATATCGTTTTGCTGTTGGTGTTTGGATCATCCTATTACACACCCGTTATTGCGTATCATTTCTTGAAGGTTGCTGAGGGTACGAGTACTTTTTCGGTGTTCATGAATATTCTGAGTGAGAATTGGATGGTGTTGTTGCCCCTAGTATTATTGCCGTTGCTGAAACGGCGTAAGAACTTTCAATTGCCGTTGTTTATCGTGCTTGCTTATGTTGTGTTCTTGGTGCTTTCTAAAAGGGTGTTCGAATATTATTTTATTCCTTTGTTTTACTTTGTGTCTTTGCTAACGGGCAGTATTGTGATGCAGCTGCTGAGGAATAAGAATATGTTTCGGTATGCTTGTGTGGTGTTCTTAGTGGTTGCTGGATGGTTTACTCTGGGTAATGTTATTTTTGTGGAGAATATCATTTTGGGTGAGTTTGCGGCTGCACAGGAAATGGCCACGTACATCGATGAGCATTCTGCAGTTGGTACTCTGTTGTTTGGGGATGTGTCTACGGCTCCGTTATTGGGTTTGATGACTGGTCGATCATTAGTTGGAAATATTGTGGATACGAATGGGATGACGTTCACGGCGGGCGTTGTGGATGTAGATGTTGTTTTGGATGCTCTATCGGCTGAACAAGATGTGATTGTGGTTGCGAGACCGGGGCAGAGTATTGGGAATCAGAGGAGGGTTGTTGATTATTTAGAAACTGCTTGTAGTGTGATGACGTTCTATGAAGATAGAGTAGAAGGTCAATTTGTGTTGTATCGTTGTACTCAAGAAATTATATAAGTTCTAGTTTCTTTGCTCTAAAGGTGTTGTTGCGCACGTGTTGTTTCTTGGTTTCGGTGCATTCGTATCGCATGTCTACTTTCTTGGTTGCCTTTTTACCGGTCATCTTGAACTTGGTGACTGCGGGTTTAGAATAACGTCCTCGGTTGCCCATTCCTCGTGCTACTCCTCGTCTTCGAGCTCGATTCTTGCTTCCATAGCTAAGGCTAGATGGACTTTTCCTCTTCACAATAACGATCTTGTGAGGCGTATGCTTGCGCAGCTTAGGATTGTATCTGTTTACTACCTTAGGCATTTTCATAAGCTTTGGAATAAGGAGTTGCTTTATAAATCTTACTCTTCGTTTACGGGTGTAGCGCCTTCGAAATTTCGCTCCGTTTTATCCTGGTTGACATTCCCCGGTGATCTTGGAGCGAGCAAGAAGCGAGCTTCTCGCAACAGCGCCCCTTGTCAACTTGCATGTGTATCTTATGTATTTCGACTTGATGACGCTAACCCTACTCTTCCTTAATTTCTTCGACACGCGTCTTTCTTAGGAGAACGTCTGCAATTTCAATCGGTAGAGATGCGATGTCTTCCTCGTCGAACGGTCCGTATTCCTCTAGTTCTTTGCCCACAAATTTAGGAACGGCATTGAGAAAGCGTACTAGTTTTGTTTCCTTGGGCTTTTCGGGAGTGGGTTCTGGTTGAGTGGGTGTGGCTGGAGTCGGAGTATTGTTGGGGGTTGCTGAATGGTTAATTGTGGGTGGCTCGACATTGAGGATATTCTGCAGGATCCCTTGTCGGTAATCATTGAGGAGTTGGACGATGCGATCGAAGAATTGTTTTTCTTCTTGTAGGAAGAGCGATTCATCAATAATATTGTCTTTGTTTCTGCTTTTCTCCATCGCGAGGATGGTAATCTTTTTTTCTCGTCTTTCGTAGAGTTCTTTGATGATTTTTTTGATGTTTACTAATTGGCTAATTGTTTTTTCTTTTTCTTCGGCTGAAAAGACGTCGTCCTGTGGAGCATTGACTACTGCATTCTTGTCTTTGAGATATTGTACGACGTTTTTGTAGAAGCGCTCGTCTAGTTTTTGGAGTTCTCCTCGGTCTTTTTCTCTTAGGAGTAAATCTAATAAAGAGCCGTAGGTGATCGTGATTTCATCTTGTTGTGCTTCCATGTTTCCCCCGAAGAAAAGGTAGGTGTGGGAACTTTTTAAAGATTTAGGTGGTGAGAGTTGTGCTACTGCTGAACGGTCTTTCTGGAGTAGCCTTCTGCTGCTCGGTATTGTAAAGGAGTTTTTGCTCCACGTATTAAGGGATTATTTTCTTGTTCTCTTATTTGAAAATTTTTTCTTGCATCACGCATTTGTTGGGCTCCTTCTGGACTGAGAGTAATATATTCCATGCCTTGGTGTTCAAGAATGGTCAGGAGACCCTGTTCGGCTGCCATTCTTGCAATTGCTATCTCTCCGCCAGTGTGCTCGCTAGTAAGCGGTAGTGCTCCCCAACCTCGAGCCATATGCGCTATGAGGGGAGTTAGTAATGCTCTCTCTAAATCAGCGTTTTGGAGAAAGGAATCTTGAAAAGGACTTCGATCTAGCGTGGATGCATAGTCTTGGACAGCTTCTAGAATCGCTTCGGCTGGATGTTCGTCCTCTAGTTCGGTTAGAACCGGATGATCTGTTAGGAATTGCATCTTTCTGGAGAGTGGATTTTAGTTTAAAAGGTTTTGGGTGGTACACAATACTTAAATAACGCATACGCTTATTGGGGTTGTGGGATTAGTTAAGCGGTTACTGTTAGTATTTGTATTCTTTGCTAGTGTGTTGTCGTTCTTCCAGTTCTCGGTTCCGGAATTGATTGGTCAGGATGGGTGGTTGCATGCGGGGATGGCTGGCGTGATTGCGAAAGAGGGCTTCATTGATTCTTTTCCGTATACAAGTGAGTCGATCTTTACTGAAAGCTATGCGGATTTGCAGTTTGGCTTCCGATTGTTGTTGGTTCCTTTTCTAGTTCTTGGTGGGATGACTGGCGTTAAGATTGCTTCCGTGTTGTTTGGTAGTTTGTTTTTTGTTACATTGTATTGGTATTTGCTGCAGAGAAAGGTTGCATATGCATTTTTCTGGAGTGCTTTGGCGATGGTGGTGTCGGGCGAGTTGATGTATCGCTTGATGTTGTCGCGAGCGTTGCCGTTGTTGTTGACGTTGATTGTGGTGACGGTGTATGCGCTCGAGGAAAAGAAAAAAGGGTTGTTGTTTGGTGCTTCTTTGTTGTCGGCTTGGCTGTATCAGGGATTTGTGCTTCAGGTGTTTGTTGTTGTGTTGTTCTTTGTCTTTTATCGACGGAATATTCGATTGTTGTGTGTGGGATTGGCTGGAACGGTGGTAGGTGTTGTGGTGAATCCTTACTTTCCTAAGAATATTTCGTTGTTGTGGACGCAATTGGTGCAGGTTAATCTGTTAGGGAATGCCTACAATCTCGAATGGAAGGCTTGGCCTTTGCTTCAATTCGTTTCTGTCAACTGGATAGTGTTGGTATTGGTGTTGGTTGCTGGATTTGTTGCGTATCGGCGTGGCAGTATCGATAAGCGCTCATTGTTTTTCTTGGTATTGACAGGAGTGTTTTTGGTGTTGATGTTTAGGACAAGAAGAATGCATGAATTTTTTGTTCCGTTTTCTGTGTTGTTTGTTGTGCTTATCTTTTCTCGGATGCATTTCTCAAAGAAGGTTCGGTATGGTGCGGTTGGGGTGTTAGTGGTGTTGGGACTATTTCAGGGTGTCGCGTTACATGAGGAGATTGCGCGAAATCACTTTTTGCCGTGGTATTCCGATAGTGTAGACTGGATGGGGGAGAATATTGAGGGTGGTGCGAGGATTTTCAATAATGGGTATGCTTTCAGCTATTTGTTCTATCATAACCCTCAGTTTCGCTATACTCACGGAGTAGATCTTACGTATGCAGAACTGCACGATGAGGCGCGTTTTAGACGCTATATAGGCGTTTTGCAGGGCCAAAAACCGGGTTTTAACGTCATTACCGAGGATTATGCTGTCGACTACGTTTTCGTGGGCAAAATAAAGCAGGATGTGCAGTTATTCCAGCATATTTTGGCATATAAAGACGATTTTGAGTTAGTGTATGAGGATGAGAGTGCTGCTGTTTTGAAGGTTATTGCTAGTATTTGAGTAGAATTCCAAGTAGTGTTGATTTGGTTACGAGAAAAATCATCAGAAAAAAATAAAAGAAAAAAAAGAAAAAAAGATATCAGCGTTAGCTGACTTCTCTTACGGTGCTGGTTGCTGTGGTTACTTCAGCCTTCAATCCTTGAAGGTTGTAGTCGCCTGCGTTTGCAACAACGGAAGTTGCCGTTCTTGTATCGCCTGCTGAGTATCCAGCTACAACAAGTGCCCAGTTACCTGCGCCTGTGTCAACTAATTCGATTAGAGCCTTTCCAGGTTCGTAATCTGCTGCACAGTCTTCAGGGTTACCTTTAGCTTCAGCGGAAGCTGCGTTTGCACAAGGTCCTCCTACAAGGATGACGTTTTGTGCTCCTACGCTGCCAACTTCTGATGCTAATTTGGTTGCACCTACATCGATTCTGCTGATGGTTACCGACTCAACTGATTCCGAAGAACCAGATGAAACTGAACCGCCTTCAGCAACAACGAATACCTGAGGTAGTCTCTGCTGCTTTGGGTACCAGATAGTTAACTGGTCAGGATCGTTGGTTGGGTTGTCCCACTTAACCTTTGCACCCATACTGGTGTATGCGTATCGAACGTTCGTTTCCTCTGAAGGGGCAACGAAGTTGATGGTGCTGGTTGAAGCTTCACCAAATGCTACTTCGCCAGAAGCTGCTGTTAGGTTCATAACCACATCATTTGGAACAACATTATCATAGTCGTTCGAGTTCGGTGTGCTTAATGTTACCAGGATGTGAGATGCGTTCAACGTGTTGTTGTTGACTACAATCTTCAGACCAGCTTCGGTGTTGATAGCAATGTTGTCGGTGTCGGTTAGGGTTGTACCGTCTCCATCCAGGTCGACTCGAATCTTAAAGTCGTTTTCTGTGTGGTCGGATGCGTTAAGAACGTTGAAGGTTGCTCCTCCAAGTTTCAACTCAGCGTCTGCTGTATCTCCAACCTGGTTGGTGAACGTCTTTTCAATTCTCTTACCTGTTCCTAGGTTGTCGAATTTAACGCTTGCCGTTTCTCCAGACTGTACCTTGTCAGCTCCCTTGTAACGAAGAGCGTAGCTTCTTCGTTCTCCATCGTCCTGGTTCACATCGGAAACAACGAAATAATCGTTTTTCGCAATGGCCTGTGATCCGTTCAAGACCAAAACGTCATTGCTGTCTCCCTGAATCAGGTTGGCTCCGCTTGCGGAGTACGCAATAGGAATGGTTGCGGAGTTTCCGTCACCGTCTACGAATACAAGATCATACTGGTCTGAACCAGAGGTCTTGATTCTGATGGTTTCGGTTTCAACGTCTTCTAAACCAGAGTACATGATGTCCCAACCTACTAATCCTTCAGGCTCGTCCATGTATTCAGATAGTTTGTGGCCAGCTGCAACGTAGTAATCGTCGTCTGCTGTCACGTTTAGCTGAATGCTGTCGATGTTGAACGTGGTGTTGTCATCGGTTCCTGTGATGATAACGTTTACGTCATCGATATCTTCGTTTCCAACTTCCATTGAATTCGAGGATGCGGTGTCAGACACTTTTGTGTCCTTCAAGAATAGCTTGTCAGCTCCGATGTAGAACTCTACAAGGTCAGGGGTTACGTCACCAGCTTCGTTAGGGATCAAATCGGTTACACCAATTTGTGTTCCATCAGATAGTGTGGTGGTTTCTCCGTCTCGTAGTGATCTGGTTGATTCTCCGTTAACGGAGAACTTTGCATAGATCGTTCCGGTGTCGGTGATTGCGGTTACGGTTACTTCGTAGTCTACGCCTGCAAGGGTGTAGGTTTTCGTTTCTCCTTCTTCTAAGCTATCTTTTGAAGCGCCGCCCATCAAAGTTAGTTCAACTGAACTTCCTGCTGCACTTGTTCTTCGTGCTTTTACGATGGTGTATTCTTGGCCCATGATGGTCAAGGTTTCGTCTTCTAGGTCTCCAAGGAAGAGTCCTGTGGTTGCTTTTGCACCCGTGCTGTCTTCAACATCGGACTTTAGCGATTGCTTGAACTCAAGAGAGTATCTAGCGATTTCTTCTGAGCTTCTTACATAGAAGAAGTCAGCTGCTACGTCGTCGTCGTTTTCTAAGAACTGCACATAACCAGATCCCTTTGTGTTGGACTTGATTAGGTTTCCGAAGTTCAGGTACTGGTTGTAGCCAGCTCTGCCTTTTTCGGTGGTAATTTCACCGTCGGCTAGACCGGATAGTTCCTGTTCGTCGATAGAGGTGGTGATGTTTCTTAGGTTTTCTCCGTCGATTATGGTATCAACGTTTTCAGCCATTTCCAATTTCTTGGATGACGTACCTACTCTCCAAACATCTCCTTCAACGGAAGCGGTTGATTTGCTTGCTCCGGATTTTTTGGTTGCTGCGAACTGTAGACTGATTGCAATGTCTGAAACACCTACAACGTCTTCTGCTGCTGCCTTGTCTCCCACGACAAGTAATCCTGAGAATTTTCCATCCTTGACGAATGGTTCTGGGTAGTCACTAAGGTCTGCTGCAAATGCACCTGCGCCTAATGTTGCGCCGATCATTGTTGCACCTGTACCAAGGGCAATGATTTTCTTTACTGCTTTTCTTAATTTCATGCTCTAAACACCTCCTAGTGTCGTCTGTTTTATTGGCTATCTTTACTGGAATCCTCTATAAATGGGACTCTATCAGTAGTATCTTCAAGTTTCGTATTTAAAGGTTACGGTAAATGGTTGTTCTGTAAACTATAGGTTGGAGAGTATACCGCCGACGGATGGAGACTTGCGGAGACTGAGAACTGGCAGATTGTAAGGGGAGGGGGGAGAATAGAATTCTACGTATGGTTGATTTGGTTACGAGAAAAACGATCAGAAAAAAATAAAAGAAAAAAAAGAAAAAAAGAATTCAGCGTTAGCTGACTTCTCTTACGGTGCTGGTTGCTGTGGTTACTTCAGCCTTCAATCCTTGAAGGTTGTAGTCGCCTGCGTTTGCAACAACGGAAGTTGCCGTTCTTGTATCGCCTGCTGAGTATCCAGCTACAACAAGTGCCCAGTTACCTGCGCCTGTGTCAACTAATTCGATTAGAGCCTTTCCAGGTTCGTAATCTGCTGCACAGTCTTCAGGGTTACCTTTAGCTTCAGCGGAAGCTGCGTTTGCACAAGGTCCTCCTACAAGGATGACGTTTTGTGCTCCTACGCTGCCAACTTCTGATGCTAATTTGGTTGCACCTACATCGATTCTGCTGATGGTTACCGACTCAACTGATTCCGAAGAACCAGATGAAACTGAACCGCCTTCAGCAACAACGAATACCTGAGGTAGTCTCTGCTGCTTTGGGTACCAGATAGTTAACTGGTCAGGATCGTTGGTTGGGTTGTCCCACTTAACCTTTGCACCCATACTGGTGTATGCGTATCGAACGTTCGTTTCCTCTGAAGGGGCAACGAAGTTGATGGTGCTGGTTGAAGCTTCACCAAATGCTACTTCGCCAGAAGCTGCTGTTAGGTTCATAACCACATCATTTGGAACAACATTATCATAGTCGTTCGAGTTCGGTGTGCTTAATGTTACCAGGATGTGAGATGCGTTCAACGTGTTGTTGTTGACTACAATCTTCAGACCAGCTTCGGTGTTGATAGCAATGTTGTCGGTGTCGGTTAGGGTTGTACCGTCTCCATCCAGGTCGACTCGAATCTTAAAGTCGTTTTCTGTGTGGTCGGATGCGTTAAGAACGTTGAAGGTTGCTCCTCCAAGTTTCAACTCAGCGTCTGCTGTATCTCCAACCTGGTTGGTGAACGTCTTTTCAATTCTCTTACCTGTTCCTAGGTTGTCGAATTTAACGCTTGCCGTTTCTCCAGACTGTACCTTGTCAGCTCCCTTGTAACGAAGAGCGTAGCTTCTTCGTTCTCCATCGTCCTGGTTCACATCGGAAACAACGAAATAATCGTTTTTCGCAATGGCCTGTGATCCGTTCAAGACCAAAACGTCATTGCTGTCTCCCTGAATCAGGTTGGCTCCGCTTGCGGAGTACGCAATAGGAATGGTTGCGGAGTTTCCGTCACCGTCTACGAATACAAGATCATACTGGTCTGAACCAGAGGTCTTGATTCTGATGGTTTCGGTTTCAACGTCTTCTAAACCAGAGTACATGATGTCCCAACCTACTAATCCTTCAGGCTCGTCCATGTATTCAGATAGTTTGTGGCCAGCTGCAACGTAGTAATCGTCGTCTGCTGTCACGTTTAGCTGAATGCTGTCGATGTTGAACGTGGTGTTGTCATCGGTTCCTGTGATGATAACGTTTACGTCATCGATATCTTCGTTTCCAACTTCCATTGAATTCGAGGATGCGGTGTCAGACACTTTTGTGTCCTTCAAGAATAGCTTGTCAGCTCCGATGTAGAACTCTACAAGGTCAGGGGTTACGTCACCAGCTTCGTTAGGGATCAAATCGGTTACACCAATTTGTGTTCCATCAGATAGTGTGGTGGTTTCTCCGTCTCGTAGTGATCTGGTTGATTCTCCGTTAACGGAGAACTTTGCATAGATCGTTCCGGTGTCGGTGATTGCGGTTACGGTTACTTCGTAGTCTACGCCTGCAAGGGTGTAGGTTTTCGTTTCTCCTTCTTCTAAGCTATCTTTTGAAGCGCCGCCCATCAAAGTTAGTTCAACTGAACTTCCTGCTGCACTTGTTCTTCGTGCTTTTACGATGGTGTATTCTTGGCCCATGATGGTCAAGGTTTCGTCTTCTAGGTCTCCAAGGAAGAGTCCTGTGGTTGCTTTTGCACCCGTGCTGTCTTCAACATCGGACTTTAGCGATTGCTTGAACTCAAGAGAGTATCTAGCGATTTCTTCTGAGCTTCTTACATAGAAGAAGTCAGCTGCTACGTCGTCGTCGTTTTCTAAGAACTGCACATAACCAGATCCCTTTGTGTTGGACTTGATTAGGTTTCCGAAGTTCAGGTACTGGTTGTAGCCAGCTCTGCCTTTTTCGGTGGTAATTTCACCGTCGGCTAGACCGGATAGTTCCTGTTCGTCGATAGAGGTGGTGATGTTTCTTAGGTTTTCTCCGTCGATTATGGTATCAACGTTTTCAGCCATTTCCAATTTCTTGGATGACGTACCTACTCTCCAAACATCTCCTTCAACGGAAGCGGTTGATTTGCTTGCTCCGGATTTTTTGGTTGCTGCGAACTGTAGACTGATTGCAATGTCTGAAACACCTACAACGTCTTCTGCTGCTGCCTTGTCTCCCACGACAAGTAATCCTGAGAATTTTCCATCCTTGACGAATGGTTCTGGGTAGTCACTAAGGTCTGCTGCAAATGCACCTGCGCCTAATGTTGCGCCGATCATTGTTGCACCTGTACCAAGGGCAATGATTTTCTTTACTGCTTTTCTTAATTTCATGCTCTAAACACCTCCTAGTGTCGTCTGTTTTATTGGCTATCTTTACTGGAATCCTCTATAAATGGGACTCTATCAGTAGTATCTTCAAGTTTCGTATTTAAAGGTTACGGTAAATGGTTGTTCTGTAAACTATAGGTTGGAGAGTATCTATTTTTGAGTGTTATTTACTGACGGTGACCGTCTCAGCTAAGAAGTTGGTAGAATGCATCGAAAACGGGAGTATCTGAAGTTAAACTGAAGAATTGCATCCCTAGCTTGCCGCAGGTTGCCTCGATCTTCAGTGTATGTTGCTCCATCTGATTCATATATTGTTGACGTGTTCGTTGGCTGATATGGACTTTTTGTTTGGTTCCTGATTCGGCATCTTTTAGCTTGAAATCTCCTTGGAATTTAAGTGCCTTTTCTACGGGATCGAGGACCTGGATGACCTTTACGTCATGATTCGATATCCGGTAGAGTACCTCGGTAATCTCTTCCTGCGATATGAGAAAGTCTGAGATGAGGATGATGATTGACTTGCTGGCGATAGCTTTCTTGTATTGCATGAGTGCCTCATTCATACGAGAATGACCTTGTGCTTTGATTTTGTTGAGATGGTCTACCATCGTCATCAGATGTCCCATTCCTCGCTTTGGTTGGAATATTTTGAGAGACTCGGCAAAGGTACTAAATTGAAGCTTTTCGTTTTCCTGCGTCGCTAAATAGGCAAAGCCAATCCCCAGCTGGGCTGCGTACTCAAATTTCTTTACCTGCTTGCCGAAGTTCATGGATCCGGATTGGTCGACGATGACATGGACGGTTGCATTGCGTTCCTCTTCGTAGTTCTTAATATAGAGATCATCTGTGCGGGCGTAGACTTTCCAGTCGATTGCTCTGATGTCGTCGCCTGGAGCATAGATTCGGTGATCACGAAAGAGGATGCCTCGGCCGCCCGCGATGGATCTTCGCTGTCCGAGATAGCTGGACGTGACTCGTTTCTTAATTACTAAACTAAACTTGTCGAGCTGTTTCAAGAACTTGGTTTCAATCATTTCACTTTGCTCAAGAGTTGCTTGATTGCATCCTCTTGTGACATGCCTTTTCGTTCGGCTTCAAAGTTGAGTATGATTCTATGTCGTAATACCGGATAGGCCATGGATTCGATGTCTTCTTTGGAGACGAAGTTGCGACCTTGTATCAATGCGCGTGCCTTTGATGCTAATATTAGTCCTATCGATGCTCGCGGCGATGCACCATAGGAAATGAGTGCTTTTTCTGATCTGGTTGCCGCGATGAGATGGACCACTCTCTTTTTGAGATCATTTGAGATGGGTATCTCGCGTGTTTTCTCCTGGAGGTGGAGTAATTGCGTCTTGGTGAGGATCTTCTTTAATTTGGGTTTGTCGGACTTGGAGGTAAACATATCGATAATTTTTGACTCCTCTTCCGGATTGGGATACTCTACCTTGATTTTAATCAGGAATCGGTCTGCCTGCGCCTCGGGCAGAGGGTAGGTTCCTTCCTGGTCAATTGGGTTTTGGGTTGCTAACACGAAAAAAGGAAGATCTAGTTTGTAGGTCTTATCACCGACGGTGACTTGCTTTTCCTGCATCGCTTCTAATAATGCGGATTGTGATTTAGGTGTTGCTCGATTAATCTCGTCTGCCAGTACAATATTTGCGAAGATAGGGCCGGGTTGGAATCTGAAATTTCTTTTTCCACCCGATTCCTCGATGATGAATGTGCCTGTGATGTCGGAGGGCATCAGATCAGGAGTGTTTTGGATTCTTGAATACTTTAGATCGAGAACTTCGGATAGCGTTCTAACGGCTAGAGTTTTAGCTAATCCAGGATATCCTTCTAAGAGCGCGTTACTGTCGCAGAGAATAGCTACCATCATTTGTTCGATCAAATCTCTCTGACCTACGATGACTTTGCTCACTTCCTTGAAAAGTGAATCGAAAACCGGTTTGTAACTTTTTGTCATGGGGTACACCTCAATTTGTTATTTGTTCTATTTAAACTTTTTTATTGCCTTAATCAACACCGAGGCACGGTGCAATTATGAGTTCCATACATTGGAACCCATGCACCTCATTGGGCGTCGGTGTTGATGATTATCCCTTCGCCAACTCCTTAAAGTATTCTTTTACGAGTTTTTGGTGTTGGCTGCTGATTTTTTCCTCGAAGCTTCCAGCGGATTCCGCAAAGACTTCGTCGGGAAACGTCTCTTCGAAGTCTTGATTGGGAGGATCGTCTATAAAGGACGACACGACTTCGGTAGATGCTTGTTTGATGGTCATTTGTAGTTCTCGGGTGCCTAGTTCTGCTACGTCCTCCTCGCCGAAGATGTCGCCGCCCTCTGATTGTCCGGCTACTCCTTCTAATCCTGCGCCATCGCCGCCATCGCCGGTCGCCATGATGCTTTGGAGGCTTTGGGCGAGATCGATATCTAATGCGCCAAGATTAATGTTGTAGATGGCAACTAATAAGATACCGAAACACAGCAGGACTGATGCGAGTATTTTCCCAGATACTTTGCGTACTTTTACAAAGGATGAGACCGGTACTTTATGGAGATGATGGACTACTTCCTTCTTGAGCTCTTCCACCATTTCGTTTTCGCGATCGGCGTTGTCGGCAGCAGTAGAGAGGCGTTCGTATAATGGGGCGTACGCGGTTTCAACCATACCTAGCTTGCTTTTGGTGATGTCTTTATGAAGTACATAAATCAGATATCCGAGTGCTGCGAAGAGGGACCACCACGGATTAAGGTTGAGCAGCATGAGAATAATGTAGGTGCCCAGGAAGACCAAAATACTATTGAGAATAGTATTGAAGATGAGGACTTCGTCTAGGATGGCGTTTACTTCCTTGAGTGCCTTCTTGAATAGGTTCATCCTTAGCAAGATCCTCCTAGTCCTTCGGCAACATCTTCACATTCATTTCGTTTATCTTTCCATTCTTCGACTTCCTCTTGGAGATCATCTACTTTGTTGTCCAGTGTCACGACCTGGGCGCTCAGATCTGAGACCTGGGCGATTTTTTGAGAGAGTTCGGCTTTGGTTTGGAACAGATTTTCTTTGAGTGCGTCTCGTTCTGCAAAAAGATCATCGCGTTCATCGCGGAGATCGTCATAGAGTTTTTCTCGTCCCAATACTTGCTCCTTAGTTTTATCTAATTCTTGATTGGTTTCGGTGAGGATGGTTTTCTTTTCTAGCAGATCTTGTGTTACGTCGGTTAATTCGGCAATTTTCGTATCGTACTCGTTGCTGATGTTCCGAAACGAGGCTTCATAATAAGTTGTGAACCCCGCAAAGCTGACCACGGTGATAATGATCAGAATAAAAAATATAAAATTTACATCTCTTTTTAGTATTGCCATGCTATCATCCTCCTTTATTCTCCCTTATCCTTCGTATGATTAGATTGAGTAAGAATAGTATGAGCGCTGCAATAATCAGGGGCAGACGTGCGTTTTGTGTCTCTATTCTGGTGCGTTTGGAACTTTGGATAACGATATTTTTCATCGCTTCAATGTCATTCGGATCAAAAATGGTGCCTCCAGATATAGTTGCTAGTTCGATAAGTTGGGGGTTGATTCCTAGTTTATAATATTCTTCATAGTCGTTGACTGCGATATTCGTGTCTAAGACGCGGGCGAACCCGGTATTTTCGGGAGTGAGGGTTGCAGTATACTTTCCGGCGTCTATTTTGATGAACTCAACGCCAGCTGCCTCGGGTTGGGTCGATGAAATAATACGTACTTGGGTCGGTTTGCCGAGATAGGTGTCCTGAGCGCGAACGTCTCCATCAATATCTTTGGTGAAATCGCCGATGGCCCAGTTGACGGCTCTTGTTATCAGTTTTGAATTTGCTCTGCTCAGGAGCTGACCTGACCATTTGCTGCCATCGTCGGTTGCCAGTGCTACGATTCTTCCGAGACCGAAGCGTCCTGCAATCATTATGGAGCGGTCGTTGTCCGTTGTTACTAGCTTACGTCCGGATGATTTTGGAAGGATGAAGTTGTGGCCGGATACTTTTGCTTTTAATTCTATATTGCCTTTGGTGATCCAGTGATTGTCGTCTACAATAATGAGATTCATGTTGTCTGGACTTTCTTCTGGGGCATCGCCTACCAGGATATTTATTCGAGAGGCTTCGTCTGGTTTAAAGTAGAGTCCTCCTCCTTTTGCGGCTAGCGATTTCATGAATTGTTCGTCGGTATTGCCTCCTACACCGATCGTATGGATTCTGATTCCCTGCTCGGCCATTTCGGTTGCCTTTCGGAATGCTGAATTGGCTTGCTGGGTTACGCCATCGGAAATCAAGATAACATTCTTACTCCCTGTTCGTCCTTTAAAGAGTGATTCGGCTTTTCTTAAGCCGCCGTAGACGAGGGTGCCTCCCGTATTTCTGAGCGATGCTATTTTGTTTGAGATATTCCAGTGATTGGCGCGTGCATCTAATCGTGCAAGGACGTATCCTAGATGGTTAAATGCGACGACTCCGATGTGTGTTTCATCGGATAGGCTTTGGAGAATGTTGATGGCTAGTGCCTTCTCTACTTTTATCTTGGCGTTTTCGCTGGAACCGGAGAATTCTGCTCCGGTGCTTTCTGAAATATCGATGACCACAACGACGTTGGTGTCTGATCCTGAAGATCTCTCGCCGACGCCGACTTGGGCTGGCAGAATGGACTCGAGATAGCTTCCTTTATAATTTCCTTTGTCAAATGCATTGTCTCCTCCGACGACAATGATCCCTTTGCCGAGATCTCCGGTGTAGGCTGCGAGCGTATCTACCATGGTGTTGGTGATGGAATTGACATTAAGATTGTCAAGCAGGACTGCGTTGTACGCGGCGAGGGTGGAGGGGATGGTGCTCGCTGAGGTGACATCATAGACTCGTGCAAGTGCTTCGTGTAACGGATTTTCCTCGTTTTGAACGGACAGCAATTTGGGCCGGGGGACAGCGGTAACTGATTTGTAGAAGACGTTATTCTCTTTGAAATGATCATTTGCTCCTGGTTTGATTCTCGCTGTAATTTTGTGTGATCCTAGAGAAAATCTCCAAAGGAAGTTTCCGTCTTTATCGACGTCGACTTGAGCGCCATCTACGAACACATCTAGGGGTGCGTTGATGGATCCGACCTTGGTAACCTGGACATTGAAGTAGGCTTCGTTTCGTACAATGACTTGGGAGGGACCGCTAATGGATACGGATGCATCCTCCTTTACCGGGTTTAGTTTGAGGGTGTGGATGGTGGTGTTAAGGAGCGAGGAGAAGAGTGCTATATCACCAAGATCGCGCCCCTGATTTGATTGTCCATCGGAAATTACTAGAATATTATCGTCTCCCTTCGCATTTCTGGCGATGGCATCGCCGATGGGAGAGGATGTGCCGCGAGCGATGGTGCTGACAGTGACTGGGAAATATTGCTCTAATTGGGTTTTGATGGAGGAAGCGACGGAGCCATCAAATAACTCAAATGAGGTGGAGTTGTCTATGAGGATAGTCAGAGAGGGGTCTCCTTGTGTTGTGGTTTGTTTGATGGTGTAAGGCGTTGCAATTGCAATGAGAATGAGGAGGAAGATGAGTGATTGCAAGATGGTAAAGATAATTCTGTCTACTCTTCGCTCTGCGACGTGATTCTTTCTTTCGTCCTTCGTTTTGAAGCGCATGAAGGTTATTTGCATCGCAATTGCTAGGGCGATGATGAGGGGTATGGCATAGATCATGACTTTTGGATTGCTGAGGCAGTAGCCTTGCCAGCACAATTTATCTAACATTAGAGATCGCCTCGCCGTTTGAGGATTGCTGACTCGAGGATGAAGAGGAAGAGTGCTAGTGTCAGGAGTGGGAGCGCGAAATCGAAACGGTCGGAGGAAGTAGATTTCGTTCCGGGAAGCGTAGATTGTCCCTCGATGTTGACGGGGGGTCTACCGATGTTCGATTCATCTGGATTAAGTAGATTTACTGCTATTTTTTTGTCGTTGAATTCATAGAATCCTACTTCGTCGAGGAATAGTGTTTCGGCATTGGTGATGAAGGTGGGTGTTTTTACGATTTGTTTGCCGATGGCGATGACCTCGCCGCTCCGTTTATTGAACTCCTGGATGCTTTCGGTTCCCAATACTGTATTGATGAGATTGCTCCAGAAGATAGGATAGAAGGGATCGTTGAAGAATCCTGCTGTATTATCAATAATGCCGTAGTAGATGACGTTTCCTGCGCCTAATTTTGACGTGACTAGCATCGGGCTGTTATCGTTTCTTGTGGATGCGAGTGTAATGGTTCCGTTTTGATTATTTGCTTTCCAGTAGGTGCTGAGGGTGGAGAAGCACGGCTCATCAGCGAACGGGTCTTTGTTGAAAATCTTGCCAAGTAGGTCTGCGCAGACCGTGGTTTGAGCGTCGTTATACGATTGTAAGTTTATGGGTAGGAGCGCGGGCACCTTTTGTTTATCTATCATTTCTTTTATGGTATCGAGACCGGGTTGCGAGGTGATGATGAGGGTTCCTCCTTTTTCTACATACTTATGAATGTCACGTAAATCAGTGGGGACGAAGAGATCGGGATCGATATCATTGATAATGACGACGTCTTGCTTGAGATTGTTGACGTTGATGGTGGGTGGTTGGCGTACTACTACATTGATATCGGAACGTGCCTGGAGAGCTGATTTAATTTTACTTTTTTCTGGGTAACTTGTAATGAGGAGTATTTCGAGGTTGCCGCTGGTTGGAGTGGAGAGGTAGACTTCGTTATCCATTTCCAGATCGTCTTTGTAGTCAAGCGTTAGTGTGGATGCTCCGATCGGTGTGGAGATGATAACTTTCTCTGTTGCGAACGGTTCGAGTTCGATGGTTTTTTCGGTGGTTGTAGTTTGTTGCTTGACTTTGAGAGTGGTGGTGATTGTCTTGTCGTCGTAGCTGCGAATCGTTGCGATGGTCTCTTTGAGATCGACTTCTAATCCGACGATGCCGATGTTATTTGCGGGTTCATACACGTTGACGATGTTAACGGCATTTCCTTTGCTGGCAAGTGCTTGCTTTGCTAGGAGGATGTCGCTGCCGCCTGTTGCGATGAAGTCGCTGAGGATGGTAACGACGGCTTTCTCGTTTCCGATCAGATCATCTGCAAGTACTATTGCATCCCCTAAGTTCGTGCCTGCCGCTTTGGCCTTTGCTTTTCTCAATGCTTCAAGAGCTTCGCTTCTGCTTCCTCGTTCTACTAAGATTAGAGGGATTTCTGCGGCGAAAATGACGGTGTTCTTGAGTCCGAGCTGTTGTTTTGCTTCGTCAACGGCTTGGTCGAATCTCGTTGATCCTCCTTGTTCGGTGAGCATGCTGGCTGATCCATCTAGGACGATGACGGCGTTGTTGATTAATACGGAATGTGGGATGGTGAACCACGGTTCTGCAGCTGCGAATGCTAGTCCGAGAATTGCGAAGAGTTGGATGAAGAAGAGTAGGTTTTTTAGCCACTTTTTGAGGAATGCTGTTGCTTTGGATTTTGACTGTTGGTTCATGATAAACATTAATGATGGAATTTCTTGTTCGTAGTGTCGAGGTTTAATCAAATAGATAATGATGAAGGGGATGATTGCTGCGAGCGCATATATTCCTATCGGGTTGTCGAATACCATATTATTTAATTTTCAAATCTTTGGTTGCTACCAGATCTTTGACTGCGATTAAGGTGTTTTTTACCTGGTACCAGAAGATTTCTGACTCCTCTTCGATATTGAGTGCTCTTCTTGCCTCTCTGGGTAGCGTAACTTGGCCTTGCTTGGTTAATTTGGCCTTGCCCATGAATTTAGGTTCGTTATTATTTTTCATACTAGTAGCAATATTAATACTTTTAATAATCTCCTTTAAATAGTTTTTGCAAATTATTCTGGTACTGCTTTCTATTAGAAACATTTAAATATTTAGATAATGAGTGACTACATATGAAATATTCAGATAGAAACAGAAAAGTTGCTTTGGCTCGCTGGTCCAAAGTACATGGTAAAGAAAGAGCAAATATCCGATCCGATGCCGAATCCCTGATTAATAAGGCGGCGATATGTGGCTTTCTAGCGGGAGATGGGAGTGTAAAATTGAGAAAAGAAAAGTCAAATGTACACCATGAAATAAAATTTTTCCCGGATGATCCTGAGATGCTTGAATATTTTTGTGGTGCGATGAAACATGTGTACGGGAGGATTTTTTCAATAAAATTGAGAAACAATTTTTACTACGTGCGGCTCACCTCTCGCACCATATACGAAGATTTGATTGAACATTCAACCTTCGGTCTGTTGGATTGGAGTTTGCCCTGGAAACTTTTTAAAATTAATGGGGCTAAAGAAGCTTGGTTACGAGCTTTCTTTTCTGCAGAAGCTTATGTTGGTCCCAAATGTATTAAGATTCAGACAATAAATAAAAAGGGCATGGGTCAGGTTTCACAATTGCTTCGAGAAATGGAAATAGATCATCGGTGTTATGAATATCTGCCAAAGAATAAAAAGCATTCTCCTGTAAGCATTATCTTCATCAATAAAAAGAAGTCTCGGGAATTGTTTCGCCAGAAAATTGGATTTTGGCATTCTAAAAAATCAAACACTCTCTCAAAAACATTAGGTTTAAATAAAAAGGCGGAATTGAAAAACTAGTGCTGCGATGGCACAATCTGGTACTGCGCAAACTTTTTTATCCTCGATAAAGAAGGCGTAGGCTTGGAAAATCGTACCAGACAGCTTGTTGGCTTCGGCCTATCTTGGTTCAAATCCGAGTCGCAGCGTTATTGGTGAGGCCATATGTGGCTTCACCATTTTATTTTTACTGCTCCTATGGTGTAGTCGCGGCGACTAAGAAGCCGGTCGACATGTCGCAAAAAGTGTTATCTATGGAAAAGAAAGTGAGAAAGCAAGCTGAATCACTTCACGCTTCGTTAGGAGATTGATTTTTCATTACCTTTTTATTCTAGCAGCTGTTTTTGATGATTGTGCCACTGTCGCATAATCTGGTATTGCGGTCGCCTCGAAATCTTGAGCTTGCTCAGGACATCATCGTGAGAGCGTCTTTCCTTTGGATATCCTGGTTCGAATCCGGGCGGTGGCGTTTATTTTTTTGGGGGCTGGCGTTTTTTTCGTAAGCTATTTATAGGGCAAATGTCATGATTGAGGTATGGGGGGTTTAGGCCGCGGTTTTTTGGTAGTTTTTCTGATATTGGTTCTTGGTGCTATTACTGTGCATGCTGATGGATTGGATGATTTCCTGTCGATGGTGCTGGACGAACCTTCTGAGTATAGTATGCTTGTGGACTTGACGCTTGAAGATGAGATTCGTAGCGCTGCTTTGGAGTTGCAGAAGTCGTTGGGTGTAAAGGTGTTGTTTTTGGATCCCTCGATCGTTCCTCGTTTTGATAAGACTATCGTGGTGAGTAGTCCTCATTCTCCCTTTCTTGCTGTGTGGAATTTTACAAAGCCTTCTTTGTTGCGCATAGATACTTTTCGGGGTTTGAAGTTATTCGTAATCTCGGATCGGGCGCAGATACACCAAGGGATGCTTGCAGGGATACAACGTCGAGTGGATGTGTTGAAGACTCCGTTGCAGGAAGAGGTGCTTGTGGTTGAACAACCTGCTCCGGAAAGTCCGCTCTCTTTTATTGTGATGGTGTTCGTAGGCGTGGGGGCATTGGGGATTGTCGGGATGGGGATTGCAGAGGTTTCTCGAAAGAGGAGATTACATGATCCTCAGCTGCGATTGCGGCAATATTTTTCGATGTTGTTACAGAAAGGATATACTCGTGAGCAGCTGATGCAGTCAGTCGTTCCGGCACTGATGGATCGCGGTTGGAAAGAACATGTGATTGTTGCTACTCTTCATAGTGCACATGAACAAAAAATGCACAAGGTGCACACATGAAGAAAGGAGCTATGACGCTATCAACGACAGCGATTGTTACCATTATTTTAGCTATTGTTATTTTAGGATTGCTGATTGGATTCATTCGAGGTAATTTTTCTAAATCGGCAACTCAGTTTGAGGAGCAGGCATCTCCCCGTGGCCCTTTGTTGAGTCCCCTTCCTAGTGACCCCTTGGTTATAAAATCTTAGGCAGAATACCCCCAACTTCAGCTGGATTCATTTTGGGAGTATGTCATTTCTAAGGAGGTTGTGATTGCGGAGGCAGGAAGTACGTTTAGAGTTGATGTGGGTGCTCGAAATCCCACTAATGAGGATTGGGATCAGGCGTATCCGGTGATTACATGTTCATGAAATGGTGGGCGATAGTGATTGTGCTCGTAGTTCTGCCTTCGGTTTCTGCTAGTCCCTGTGTAGGATCTTTTTGTGATTGCCCTTTAGAAGTCACCTTCACCAGTTTTGAAGACGTCGATCCCCTCAACTGTCCTCCGGGGTGGACTTGCTCAGGTGATGCTGGCGTTGTAGAGGGGAATGATATTCGTTGTGGAGATAGTAGTAGAGCTGCAAACGCTATTGATGGAACGAAATATATCAAAGTAGGTTGTGATGGGACGACCGGTTCTATGATTAGCCCCCTATTTACCCTCCCGGTAGGAATTGATCGCATTACCTTTTTACGAGCTGGGGGGGCTGATAATGCTCACCTATCAGTCATACGTTCAAGCGATGCCTCGATTCTTTGTACAAATGTACATGGTCATGATTCCGATACTTTCGCCTCAGTTGGTTGTCTAGGATTGTCTGGGTATGAGGGGGTTGAGGTAAGTATCCTGATAGAAAATGCTCAGACAGGTGGATGGGCGAAAGTGTATGTGGATAATATTCAGCTCAAGAGTAGTTCTGGAGCGGTTTTAGCTACTCCTTGCACTGCCTGCTCTGATGATGATTTCGATGGATATGGTGCTGTGGGCAGTGATCTTTCTGAATGTGTCGATAGTCCTAGTGGTGTTGGGGTGGGAAGTGGTTCTGATGGTGATAGCTCGATTCAGCCCGTTACGCAACAGGTTGGAGATTTAACGGTACAGGTAAATGCTAAGCCCATTGCGGTTGCGGATGATGAACAGTTCGCTGCCATTGTTACGTTGCCAGATGATATTTCCTCTGGTAATCACTTGTGTCAGATTGAGATGTATTATGATGGCACTGCTTCAGGCATTACACAGGAATTTACTCTTAATGTTAAGCCATAACTTTATTTTTGAGGTTTAACAAAAGATATAAAAAGGAATTTTGATTTATTTTTTCTTATGAAGATTATTGGTCTGGATGAATGTGTACTATCTGCATTGCAGCTGTTTATTGCTGAAGGTATTCCTGAATTGCATCTTGGTTCCTATGATCGTCCTCTTGTTGTTGGTTCAGGTAATGCTGCTGCTACGGGTAGAATCATTATGGAGGGTTCTGATGCGGTGTTTGCGGATGAGGGTACGTATCGGGATAATTTGGATATTGTGGATGGTGCTATCTTGATTTCGGCATCGGGTGCTAAACATGCTCCGATTATTGCTAAGGAATTGAAGCGATTGAAAATTGAGACTCGGCTGTTGACGTGTAATACAGATGCGCCTGCTAAAACGCTCGTGCATGAGACGTTTGTGTTTCCGAAACAGGCTGAGCCGTATACCTACAATACTTCGACGTATATGAGCATGATTTTGGGAAAAACAAAAGAAGATCCTGCTGCGATTTTGGAGTTTATCAAAAAAGAGGTTGTTCCTTTGATACCTAAGGACTTTGCTTCATATTCTGCGTTCTATTTGATTGTTCCTTCTCGTTTTGATGCGATGCGAGAGATGTTGCTGACTAAATTCGATGAGTTGTTTGGGTCCGTTGTGAATGGGCGTGTTTTTACTGTGGATCAGACAAAACATGCTAAAACGGTTGTTCCTAATGACAAAGAATTATTTATTTCGTTTGGTGATTCGAATTCACAGTTTGGGAAGCATCGCTTGGACATTCCGTTGCCTGCTGATGCTTCGTATGCTGCCCTGATGGCAATTGGTTATTTCGTTATTGGTAATATTCAGAAACAGCATCCGCCGTACTTTACTGATAATATTGAGGAGTATGTTAAGCGTGCTTCAGAAATGTTTGGTTCTGAGATAAAGGCTATTGTTGAATGATTTTTGCTACTTCCTCTTGATGAATGAAAAGACTTAAATATAAAGTTGCACTTCTTCTTTTTTATGAACACCGTATTACTTGAGGACAAAGGCGTCACCGACGCTGGTTGTATTCATTCTTGGTAGTTGTGAGTCTAATTTTAGTAGTTTAAGTTTTTGTTCTTGTTTGAGTTCTTTTGTTGATATTTCTTATGGCGGTAGTAGTTTACTGGTAGAATACAAGGTTGTGGGCCTTGCGGTCCGAGTTCGATTCTCGGCTACCGCCCTTTCTGTTCCCTTGGAGGTGAGTTTATGGTAGACTCGTTAGTTAACGCTAAGGATTGTATTCATTGTCGTTCCGAAGAATGGCGGACTGCAAGAATATAGGGAAAAAGCACTTCCTAGTCTTCAGAATGTTGACTCCTCAAAAATACTTGAGGTGAGAGGGGAGGATGTCCCGTTTTGGGTAGAAGAGTTTCAGGGTAAGGGAAAGAAGGTCATTGGGTTAACGGGAGAGGATTTGTATGATGAATATTGCGCTCAACAGAGTACTGTTCCCCCTACCATTCTTGCTAGGATTCCTTGGAATGATGCTCGGGCAAAATATGGTAAGCCTGCTCTTTGTTTATTAGGTCCTAAAGATAGGAATCTTGAAGATCTTCCGAAACGCCTTACTGTTTGTATTGCGGCTAAATATAAAAATCTTGGAAAATCGTATCTTAACTTTCTTGAGCAGAATGGGTATACTTTCAAGAAAATTTATGTCAACGGGTGCGTGGAGGTAAGTTGTAAGGAAGGCATTGCTGATTTGGTCATCGACATCGTCTATACAGGAAAAACGCTAGAACAATGTGGATTGAAAGTGTATGACCTCATCGCTCAAAGTGATTTTGTTATTCTTGGTTCTCCCGTTCGGCAATCAATTGTTTTTGATATGGATGGGGTGTTGGTTGATAGTAGCGAATCGTATGGAGTAGCATCTTGCAAAACCGTTGGTCAATTTCTGAAGCGTCCTGTTGCATTACTGGAGTTTGCTGCCGTGAAGCAAAGTGGATTCAATAACGAGTGGGATTGTTGTAGGGAACTGCTGCGGAGAGAGGGTGTTGAGGTGGATTTTGAGGAAATAGTGGAAGTGTTTCAGCGTTATCTCTCTCGGGAGATCTGGAATAAAGAGCGTTTGCTTGTTAATGAAGGTACTTTGCAAAGTCTCTCTTCTAGAGCTTCATTGGGAATTGTTACGGGTAGACCACGAGATGAGGCAGTTTCTACCTTAAAAAAATATAAATTGCTTGACTATTTTGAGGTCCTTATTACTCGGGATGATCTTTCTGAGGATAGGCAGAAGCCCTGTGCTGATGGATTGACTCTCGCTCGGAAAAAGCTGGGATTGCAAGAGATAGTCTATGTTGGAGATTTGCCTGCTGATGCGATGATGGCGAAAGCTGCCAATGTTCGCTTTGTAGGGGTCAAAAGTTCTACTTTCACGTTTAAGTTGGAGGGTGCCGAACAGGTGCTTGAGGATGTAAACCAAATTCTGGATTTTTTGGAGGTAATAAAATGATAAGAAGGTATTCGATGAGGGATAAGAAGAGTCGGGCATTTCGACGTCTGTTGCTGCGGTCGCAGAATGAGTTGGAGGAGGTTAAGGTAGCGGTTAGAGCTATCATTCAAGAGGTAAGGGCTGAGGGAGATTCAGCTTTGGTTCGCTATGCACAGAAATTTGATGATGCAGCTTTTCAGAAGAGTATGCTGTGTGTTGATGCGCAAGAGATTGAGAAAGCGTACGAAAATATTCTTCCAGAGGTTCTTTCTGCAATCAGGGAGCAGATTCGGTATGCGCAGCGGTTCCACGAGAGGCAGCGATCTGCCATCCAGGATTGGGAAGGTACTACTGGCGAGGGCATTGTTGTTGGAGAGAAATGGACTGCGATAGAGGCGGTTGGACTGTATATTCCTGGTGGGAAGAATCCGTTTCCCACGGTTGCACAAATACTAGCAGTTCCTGCGGTGCTGGCAGGTAGTGGTAGAATTGTTGCTGCAATCTCTCCAAAAGGAAATCAGTATGAGACGCTTGTTGCGTTAGCTGAGTGTGGCGTTACGGAGATCTATCGTATGAGCGGTGCTCAGGCGATTGCTGCGCTTGCATATGGAACTTCGACAGTTAAACCCGTTGAACTGATTGCTGGACCGGGAAGTCCGTGGGTGACTGCTGCAAAGATTCTCTGTCAGGAGCGGGTTGCTATTGATATGCCTGCAGGTCCGAGTGAGGCCGTCATTATTGCTGATGGGGGTTTATCTAAAGGTGTTGATCTTCAGAAAAAAGCTGAGTATTGTGCTGCCGACATCCTGGCTCGGGCAGAACACGGACCTGATTCTGCTGCGGTGCTGGTGACGACTTCAGGGAAGCTTGCTCGCCTTACTCAAGAGGAGATTAAGAAACAGTTTGAGCTGCTTTCCCGGAAAGAGTATCTTCAAAGTGCTTTGAAAAATTATTGCGGTATCCTGCTCGTTGATACGCTGGATGAGGCTGTTGAGTTCACTAACTCGTATGCTCCTGAGCACCTGGAGATTCTTACTGAGAATCCACGTCTCGTCTTAGAACAGATAACAAATGCTGGCAGTGTTTTTTTGGGGATGTATAATCCTGTTGCCTTAGGAGACTATGCGTCTGGAGTTAATCACATCCTGCCCGCGAGTGGGTGGGCTAAAAGGACTTCAGCAGTTGGAGTTTGGACATTTATGAAGCGTGTTCAGTATTCGGATGTGAGTAAGATGGGGTTGCGGAAGTTGCAACCGATTGTGAATAGGATAGCGGATGTAGAGGGACTGGATGCTCACAGGGCATCTGTCGATCGGAGGTTGAAATGATAGAAGAAAAAAGAACAACAAGGGAATCAGAGGTGGTGGTTCAGGTAGATGAATTGCCGCGGAGAGAGTTCAAGATAGATACGGGACTGCAATTTTTGAACCACATGATTGAAACTATTGCGTGGAGAGCTTGCATGAACATGGATGTAGCTGTTGCTATGACTAACTTCAAACTTGAGCACGTTATTGCTGAAGATAGTGGGTTAGTTTTAGGTAGGGCCCTTGCTCGACTTTTTGAACAGAAACTTCCCAAGGGGGTTCGAGGAAGTGGATATAGCGTTGCTGCTCTTGATGAAGCTTTATCTGTCGTTTGTGTGAGTTTTGAGGGTCGTAGTAACTCGTTCGTGGACTTGAAGGGTAAGAAAGCCTTTGTTCGGAATGTCGAGGATATGAAGGGATGTGATTTGCAGAATTTCATTGAAGGGTTGGCACAGGGAATGCAGGCTACGATTCAGGTTAAGGTGTTGGAGGGCTATGATCCGCACCACATCTGGGAAACCGTGTTCAGAGCGCTTGGAGAGGCCATCAGGGATTGCTTTCGGGATACTCCTTGGAGGAAGAATGCGATTGCGGGAGTAAAGGGGATCTTACGATGATAGCGATAATAGACTGCGGGATAGGGAATGTGCAAAGTGTGAAGAATGCACTAGATTGTCTTGGAGTGGAATCGGTCATCACTTCCTCTGCATCGAATATAGGTGCCGCAGATAGGGTTGTATTACCTGGCGTAGGTGCATTCGGAGCGATGATGGAGGCTTTGCGTGAAAAGGGGTTGATTGAGGTATTGAAGGATTATTTATCCTCAGGTAAGCCCTTTCTTGGCATCTGCCTTGGAATGCAGGCGTTGTTTGAAACAAGTGAGGAGAGTCCAGGAGTTTCTGGGCTCGGGGTGTTGAAGGGTTCTGTCCAGAAATTCAATCTTGGAAAGGTTCCTCAGATGGGATGGAATACCATATTGCCTTGCCCTCCCAGCTTGCTGGCGAAGGGATACGGTTATTTTGCTAACTCATATTATGTGGTTCCTGCTGATCCAGCTATTGTTACTGCAACTTCGGAGTATGGTTGTTCGTTTGCGTGTACGGTTGAATCTGGCAGTATTACTGCAGTTCAATTCCACCCAGAAAAGTCTGGTGACTATGGACTACAGTTTTTGGAACGGTGGTTGCTATGTTAGCTAAAAGAATCATTCCTTGTCTAGATGTGAAGGATGGAAAGGTTGTGAAAGGTCTAAACTTTTTTAGCTTGCGGGATGCTGGAGATCCGGTGGCACTTGCTAAGAAGTATAACGAGCAGGGTGCCGATGAACTTGTTCTTTTGGATATTACTGCATCGTGTGAGGGTCGGAAAACGATGATTGATGTTGTTCGAAAGGTTGCTCGGGAGGTGTTCATCCCTTTTACGGTCGGGGGAGGTATATCTAGTATTTCGGATATTCGGGCTTTGTTACAGGCTGGTGCTGATAAGGTTTCACTGAATACGGCTGCGGTGAAAAATCCATCTTTGATTAGTGAGGCTGCTGCTCTTTTTGGTTCGCAGTGTATTGTTGTTGCTATTGATGCAAAGCAGAAAGGGGTAGGGTGGGAGGTTTTTGTCAAGGGTGGTCGAGAGAATACCGGCAAGGATGTCGTTGCGTGGGCGCGGAAAGCTGAGAAACTTGGTGCTGGTGAGATATTATTAACCTCTATGGACCGAGATGGTACTCGTCAGGGATTTGACAGTTATTTGACGATGCAGGTGGCTACTGCAGTAGGTATTCCGGTGATTGCTTCAGGTGGGGCTGGTTCCTTCGAGAGTTTTAGTGGAGTTTTTGTTTTTGGAAAGGCAGATGCTGCTCTGGCTGCCTCTCTGTTTCACACTGGCGAATGTACGATTGGTGATGTCAAAAAGGCCCTTATTGGTAATAGTATGGAGGTGCGACAATGATGATTCCTAGTATTGACCTCATGGAGGGGAAGGCGGTTCAACTCGTTCAAGGTAAGAAGAAAGTTTTGGAACGCTCGGATGTTATAGCGTTAGCTGAGGAATTTCGGATGTATGGCGAGATTGCTGTGATTGATTTGGATGCTGCTCTGGGTAGAGGTGACAACCTTGCTCTGGTAAAGGAGCTTTGTAGCATTGCATCGTGTAGGGTAGGTGGAGGCATTCGCAGTGTTGGTCGAGCTAAGGAACTGCTGAGGGCTGGAGCTTCGAAAATCATTATTGGTACTCGGGCAGAGGTTTCCTTCTTGAAGCAGCTCCCTAGGGATAAGGTGATTGTTGCTGTGGATGCTGTTAAGGGAAGTGTGGTCGATGAGGGGTGGCGGAATGATACTCGAGTTGCGGTTGAGGAAAGGATGAGATTACTCGAGCCGTATTGCTCTGAATTTTTGTTCACTGATGTAGATAAAGAGGGAATGATGCAGGGGGTTGATTGGGAGAGGATTAATCAACTTCGAAAGAGTACTGCCAATACATTGACGGTTGCTGGAGGGGTTACCACGCAGGAGGATGTGTTGCGCCTGGAGGAGATGGGATGTAATTCGCAGATAGGGATGGCACTCTATACAGAAAAGATTTCTTTGTCTGCAACGTTTGTTTCGCTTTTAGATTTTTCGGAAGGGTTGATCCCTACTATTGTTCAGGATGATACTGGTAGGGTGCTGATGTTTGCTTTTTCTTCTTCTGCATCTCTTCTTAAGACCTTCTCCTCTCGGAGGGCTACGTATTTCAGTAGGTCTCGTAACAAGCTTTGGACGAAGGGTGAGACGTCTGGAAATTTCCAGGAATTATTGAACGTACGTTATGATTGTGATCGAGATTCCCTCTTGTTTACGGTTCGGCAGACGAATGTTGCTTGCCACACTGCTTCGTATTCTTGCTTTGGAGATAAAGAATACTGCCTGGATGATTTGTATTCAGTGGTGCGAGATAGAGTTGAAAATCCGCTCGCGGGTTCATATACTTCTGCTCTTTCGGCTAGTGAGAACGAGATCATGGCGAAAATTAGTGAGGAGACTCAGGAAGTGGTTTCTTATACCTCTCGAGATAATTTAGTCTGGGAGATCGCTGATTTGCAGTACTTTCTCTTGTTGCTGATGGCGAAGAAGGGGATTACCCCTCAAGAAATTCGTAATGAGTTGAGAGGTAGAGGGAGTTAATGGATTAGTTTCTCAAGTTCTTTCGCAGCCTTTTCGGGTTCTGGGCTTTTCATGATGAAAGAGCCGGAGACAAATAAATTAGCTCCTGCTTTGCTTGCTCTTGCTATTGTTTTGTTTGTTATTCCGCCGTCGACTTCGATGTTTAGAGCGGGTTTTAATTTTCTGAGTTGGGTTACTTTTTTGAGTGTTTCTGGGACGAACTTGCTGCCATAGAATCCGGGATGGACGGTCATTACTAGGACTTCCTTTACTTTGCTTAGGATTGGTTCGATTTCTTGTATCTCTGTTTCTGGATTGATTACTATTCCGGGTGTTTTTTTTGCTGCTTTGATGGCCTTGATTACTTCTTCGTTGTTATCTTTAGATTCGTGCTGGAAGAGGATGACGTCTACTTTGGAGGCATGGTTTTTTATCCATTGTAATGGATGTTGTACCATTAAGTGTGCTTCAACTTTTGCTTTTGTTTTGAGCTTGAAATTGAACTGGAGGGAGGAGTTTTTTACGAACTTGTTGTCCATGATGTCAATTTGGATTCGTTTTGCGAATTTTGCCTTGACGAGAGCTACGTCTAGGTCTTTTTGGTTCTTTACTATGATTGCTGGAATGATTTCTTTTTTCACTCTCTTAATTCGTGGATTGGAGTATTTTAATGTTGCGTTTGAAGAATAAAAAAGTGCCGGGAGTTATGGTGGTAATGATTTAAGCAGTTTCTTGAACACTTCGCGTTTGTGTGGGATGAGTTCTAGAATCTCGTATTTCTCTAGAATTCTAAAATCATGTGTGTTGTAAATGCGCAACGCCTTGGAGTGGGTCTTTGTAGTAGCAGGCCAGGTTTCCTTTATGGATTTCAGCCCAAGAATTTGCAGGCATTTTCTAAGTTTTTCGATTAATATCTTGTCATGACATATGAACTCTACCTGTCTTCCGTTGTGCTTTTTCGAATATGTCACACACCCATCCCCTGCGAAAAATCCCTTCAGGATCATTGCTGACTTCCATTCAGACCTTTCTTCTATCGCCTCATCCAGTTTTCTAGTTATGAAGAAGGTGAAAACATTTCTCAGAATCGTAGATGCGTAATGGATATGAAGGCATCCTTTATTTCCGGGATTTTTTGAGAGTCGTTTTCCCCTATTACCACTGAAGTAAAATCCATTTGGTCTGGCTTTAGATCTGTCCAATTTCGCACTGGCTATCCAGAATTCAGCTAACTCCCCATTAGAAATCGTCTCTTCAAGATTTATATTGAGTCCAATCCTCCATCTTAACTCTCTGGGACTGATGCCGAATTTACTAAATAGTTTAGAGATGATTAAAATGCATTCAGGATATGAGTTTGAAAAGCTTATTTCTCCGCAATGATGCGTTTTCTTATTGAGGTTGTAATACTTCGTTCCTTCTGCCAAATAGAGTCCCACTCCCTGGTATTCGTCTGCTCTGAGGGTAATCTCTTTCTTGATTCTAACTGGCTTACAGTGATTACAGCTTAATATGATCGAATTACCTTTTGCTTCTGCTCTGAGGGGTTTCAGATGGCCGCGTCTTGGGATAATCTCTCTCGGGACATACTTGATAACTTCTATTATTTCCTTTTGGATATTTTTCATTTGAATCGATCTACTAGTACTGATTAAACTTTGTAATTGATTTTCCTTAAGAAGGCTGCGGCCGCACCTGGCAAGTGGCAAGTGGAAATTGATTTTACCTCTTGAATACCTAAAGAGTAAGAATTCTTTGCTTTCAGACTTGACAACCTAAGTTGGCAAGTGGAAAATTATTATTTGATGTTTACCTTCTTTTTGTGATTTGAATGAATTCCAAAAGTGAATTTAAAGAAAATGGTGCCGGAGGTGGGATTTGAAACCACGACTTTTTCGCGCATTGAGATTTCTCTCGATTGCTCTACGTCACCCAGTTAGATTTGAGTCATCCCCTTACGGGTCAGCGCTCAAACATATGAGCCTCGCTTTGGAAACAAATCCAATGTAGCGCTCTAACCAGGCTGAGCTCTCGGAGCACATAATCGTGCAACTCCGGCATCTCCAGCACCAATTAAAAAGAATCAGAATTTGTTATAAAAAGGTTGTTATTCTATGAAAGTTAACAGTAGCATTATTCCAATTCCAGCTAGGAAGAAAACGAATTGGGTGAGTAATTTTGACATGGGGTAGACTTCCTTTCTTAATTCTGGAATGAGATCTGCTCCTGCGATATAGATGAAGCCGCCTGCGGTGAAGGGCACTAATAATGTTGCGAAGAGTTGAGATTTCGCACCTATCGCTAACACGGTGAGTGCTCCCACTACTGCTAGCAATGCTGAACAAAAATTGAGGAAGAGTGCTTTTCCCTTTGAATATCCTGCATGAATCAATACCCCAAAATCTCCGATCTCTTGAGGGATCTCGTGGATGGCTACGGCTACGGTTGTTGCGATGCCGGCTGGAATGGAGATGAGATAGGATGCTGCTATGACCATACCATCGATGAGGTTGTGTAATCCGTCTCCAATAAGGCTCATGGTGCCTACCGGGTGAGGATGGTCGTGGCTCGTTGGAATGTGACAGTGTCGCCAGTGGATGAAATTTTCTAGAACGTAGAAAAATACAATGCCTGCTAGGATTGAGGCTGAAAATTGTAATGTTACTCCTAGTGTTGCAGCTGCTTCGGGTAAGAGATGGAAGAAGGCTCCTCCAAAAAGAGATCCTGCGGAGAAACTGATAAAGAATACTAGGATTTTTTTGAGGTTCTTTCCGGATACGATTACGGAGAGGATTCCTACTAATGAGATTAAGCTAACGATGATGACGCTGATGAGTGTTGGTATGAGTACCATGAGTATATAATCTTTGGATGGTATAAAAATCTATGGTTCTATAAGAATTTCTTTATCTTCTCTGCGGTTTCGTCTACTGATGCTGCTGCTCTTGGATTGGGTGCTATGTGAATTTGCTGGCCATCGCCCTTGTATCTTGGGATAATATGGATGTGGGCGTGTGGTACTACTTGTCCTGCAACCTCTTTGTTATTCATCATAACGTTAAAGCCTTCTGCGCCTAGTGCTGAAAGGGTTGCTCTAGCTATTTTCTTGGTTAAGAGTGTCATGTCTGTTAGTAACCCATCTGGGATATCGGTTAGAATTTCATGGTGTGCTTTTGGGATGATTAGGGTGTGGCCTACGTTAGCAGGGGCTATGTCCATGAAGGCCAATAGCTTATCGTCTTCGTGGACTTTGGTTGCTGGGATTTTTCCTTCAGCGATTTTGCAAAAAATACATTCGTTTTCCATTTTTTATGTGGTGATAGTAAGTGGACCCGCCGAGATTTGAACTCGGATAGCACCCATGCCATGGGTGTATTCTCTCCCGCAATTTGCATTGTACCGGGTTGAATCACGGGCCCGATAATAATCTCGCAGGCAATACGCCCTTTGAAGTCCAGTAGTTGTATTTAAATTTATGTTTTGGGTTGGAAGATCCAACATCATTCATCCATTTATTGACATTCGCTATTCCCCTCATGAAAAGATTATCATTACTGAGATAAACCGGGTAACCTCTAGCTCTTAGGATTCCATACAATTGATTCAGTAGTTTCCCACTTATAGATGTGATACAAATATATGGATATCTATATCCTTCATTTTTGTTTGCGAAGATGCTCCCATCGGTGTCAAAAAGCCCTCGAATTACGAACTTTAGCTTTTCCCACTTAAATTTCATAATTTGTGGCGGTATTCTTAAGACCTTATACTTATTTCCTTTAGGGAATCCAAAATTAATCAGAAAATTGCTAAAATACTTATTTCTTATTGTGAGTCTGACAGAATTCCTCTTCTTCAATTGGTAGATATAACTATTGATATTGAATTCCTCCCTCAACCTTTTTTTCATGTATTGATAATAAGCCATTTCGTATCTTTTGTCACCTGTGATAATGAGGTCCAATCTCCGGTTACCCTGGTAGTCAGTATAGCTTGAAATGCAGCCGTCGCCCATCAGAATACCATAAAACTCACAAAAAAAGTTGGTCAAGGGAAATTTCTTATCGTAAATTATTGGTTTCTTAAAAGATCTAATGTAGTTCATGTCTCTCAATAGATCCTTTCGATTCTTTTTTGAGTAGGTTTTCAGTCCTCCAAGACGAGATCCCCAATGTCTGGGTAATTCCTTTTTTATCATTTTAGAAATATCTCCTGACTGTATTTGAAGATAATCAACTAATTGTTGTAGTCTTAGAGAAGGAATAGTAAAATCCTCGGCCTTGTAATGCTTTAGTGTCCGCTCGGGAATTCTTAAATTAATTGATAGATTTCTTACTGATCCTGCTTTGCTAGCTGCCTTTGAAATTAATGTCGATTGTTGCCCAATGTGGAATTTGTATGTTTTGTTTTCTTTTAATTTCATTTATAATCACTCTTATCCTTTTGGATACCCTCTAATTGATTTATTTTCTTGAAAAGTAAATTAAAATTTAAGGGTTGAACACTTCATCTGTGATTTTAAATGAGAAAACAAACTGAATATTTAATAGTTTCTACCAATCTTCACTGTAGGCCCGTATCCTTAAGAATTAACTCTCTGTTTTTAAACGTTACTTGACCGCTAGCTTGATATCTTCGCCTTGAACGGTTTTTCTTCCAGAATGCTTTGCTATTTGAATGGATTTTGCTGCAATATGCTCTGCTCTGCTTGTTATGATATCGGTAAATGCATCTATTGCTGGTTGAGAAACTCGTTTGGCACCTACATTAAGAAGCATCCTAGCCATGGGTGCCTTGGGTATAATAGAAATGTTGCGTGAAGTCATGAGTATGAAAAGGGGATTTCTCTGTAAGAGAAAAATCCTCCTTAAGTCTGTATACTACTGCTCTTTATAAAACTCATTTATATAGTTTTCGATGGGTGCTAGTTTAGAAATTAAATAAACACCTGATTGTTTAGTTCTTGAACAGCTTGCTACGATGCGCTCCGTTAAATACCTTAAGGATTGCAACTATCTTTCCCAAATAATTCGCAATCCCTCTGTATCGTAATCTAAACTTTTTGGAAATTTGAAATTAATCTCCAGGTGGTTTTTTTCTCTTATGGCTTCTGCAATGAGACTTCCCATTTTCCCTCTGTTGGAGTGCATTGTGGAATTTACAGGGAGACAGAGATAGTCGAAACCGTGCTTCTTTGCTTCCTTTGTGCACGCTTTGATGATCGCGCGGAAGAGAGTTTCATTGTTAACGTGATTGACTAGATGGGATCTTGGTTCGATCCCTAGAATGGCTAGGATTTTCTTTCCTTCAAAATTAACTTCGTAGAAATGCAAGCATCCCACGATTTCATCTCCTTGAATCATGCGGACAGGAGTAAATGCTGGTTCTAGGAGTTCCTCGGGTGCACCGCTTGTGCAGTTTTCTCCGTAATTGCCATAAAATAAATCTAATGGAGTTTTTGAAGGAATGCAGGTAATGTTCACGTCGTCCTTTCCCTTCACTTCCTGAAATTTTTTGAGCTCTTTTTCTAATTGATCGATGCGTGAAAGAGGCCTATGAATAGATTTGAGGAATTTTCCCTTATGTTGGCCAAGATCATCCACATTATCCTTAATGGTATCGTTGAATAACTCTAAGAATGTGTTGTATACCTCTCTCAATGCAAAAAGGTCGTTTTCAAATGAATTGAAATCCTGTTCTGTAATCTTAACTAATTTGTGCTTCATGTCCTCTCCGAGACTAGAAAAAACTTCGAGCATTTTTACCCTCCAAGCAACCTCAAAGGAAAATTCCGATCCCAATATTGATTCGCTCCACTTAACTTTCTTTTCGAGTAGTTTTTCGTACTTTATTTCTCTTGGCTTTGAATTTATTAGTAGCTCGATGAGATCATTATAGTAGGTGAATAGTTTTTGGTCCAGCTTCCCCTTGAGTTTTAATTCCTTGACATCTTTAATGGTATCTAGTTCGAATGGAGTAAATATGGAATCTGGGAGTTCAGATGCTTTTTGACCAAAGCGACCCATGGTCTGCTTAAACTTCCCCTCAGTTAAACTTGGAGAATTAATGGCGTGCAAAATGTAAGGGTGGTTCTTTTCATCGTAATCGGAGTCCTTCCCTTGGACGATGCGGCG
>CAZBLF010000006.1:0-1173 GCA_964492935.1 uncultured Methanosarcinales archaeon | reverse complement strand
CCAATAGTGCCTATGTCTGCTACAGTGTGGAACGCTAAGAATTGAGGAAGGGTTTCATTTCTTAGCATCTTCCAGCTTGCTTCGTTGATTCGCTTGCTTAACTTGCAGAGTAGATCGGCAACATCATCCCATGTTTGCTGAGTCACCAAGCCTGCTTTGGCTAGATTTGGAATGGTCTCTTTGAATACTACTTGTGCTTCCCCTACCCCTCGCGCGATTCTTTCCAACGAGGGCCAGGATTTCTCTATTATGATGCCTGCTTCCGCGAGGGCAGGTATTGTCCTCTCAAGGGTCCATCTGGATTCATCCCCTACTACCTTCACAATATTCACCAGGATTGGCCAGGATTGTTCTGTGAGGGCGTGGTTTCTGGCGAGTACCGGTATTTCCGTATTAAAAATACTCCATGCAGATGTCCTTGTTGCATTATGCATTATTTCTAGACCGTTGAAGACTGAGAGGTAGGATTTCTCTATTATGATGCCTGCTTCCGCGAGGGCAGGAATCGTTGCCTGCAGCAAGGGATAGGAACTCATCCCTTGTACTTTCGCTATCTTTGTTACTTCGTTCATAATTTTTGGAAAAGAATCTTCTGTTATGACTCCTGCCCTGGCAAGTCCAGAAAGCGTTTCGTCTACAGAATACGAATTCCCCTCCTTGATTGCTTTCGCTAGTTTGACTAGGTATTTCATAATGGTTGGCAAGTATTGCTCGGTTGTGATGCCTGCTTCCGCGAGGGCTTCCAATGTGTCACTTAAAAACGAATAACCTTTCCCCCCCATTGCTTGAACCACTTCTTTAAGGCCCTTGATGATCGTTGGCCAGGATTGCTCATTTATAATTCCGGATTTTACAAGAGGAGGTAATCTATTGCAAAAAAAATTTAACGGAATTGTATTGTCCTCATCCGCTAGTATGATACAGGCCATGTCCTTGAAGATATCTGCGAAAGAGCGTTCGGTTATGATGCCTGCTTTTGCGAGGGCAGGTATAGCAACCTGAAATTCCACGTAGGATCCCTTTGGCGTTGCCTGCGCTATCCGAGTCAGACCTTCCAGAATTTGAGGACAGGATTTGTCAGATAGTACTCCTATCTCGGCTAAAGCCGGCAATGATTGCTGCAATGCAACATAAGTATATTTTCCGGTTGCATCCGCAAGTTTGGATAGATTC
>CAZBLF010000005.1:0-43775 GCA_964492935.1 uncultured Methanosarcinales archaeon | reverse complement strand
CTTCCTCGATAGCATGCAAATCAAAAGCAGCATCACCCTCGTGTGCATAAACAGGAATCTGAGCATCAGTGTGAACCTTTTTGACAGAAACATCAACCATGAGTAAACCTTGAATAAACTCCTTAATAAAGAATGTTAGTCTGCAATATATACTTTAGAAACACTATGAGGTTATCAGCATCCAATCGAAATCCTGCATAGTAGAGATCAAACTGACAAGAGGGTTGTCTCATCCGGAGAATGTCAGCCTACAAGGAAAATATCTAGATTTCGAAGCCGATAACCTACTCGGTCTTAAACTCAGTCAACGGCGTCAATTGTTTCTTAACCACCGACCCATCCACACTACTAACACGCATGTTAAGAGCTTTCATCGCATTCGTAATATACGTAATATTGTAAACGGCCCCATGCTCAGGCAGATGTTGCAATATGACCATAATTTTCAAAGGCGACTCACCCGCAAACTCAGTAGCCTGTAATTTCTCAGCTGCATAAAGAGCCTTCACAAACGGAATCTGAATATCCTCTTTCGCCAGAGGATGAATAGTACTTTCAGGTTTCTTAAAGATTTCATCCGACGCACCTTGTACCACGCCACCTGCACCAGCATCAAACGTAGTCATCGTATCATCTTTATTATAGAACCCAAACTGATAGTTACCATCATGATCCCCATCCACCATCGTAAAAGCGTGCGCCAAAAAAGAATCCTCATTACTGCTCTTCCATTCCTGAAATCCAGAATCAGTTTCCAATACCTCTAGGGCATCCTTCAGTTCCATTTTAGTTTTTATATCTTTCATCTTTATATGCGTTTCGAGCTTGGAACCTATACTTCCTTAAAGACACCTTTCGGTCCCGGATTAAAGACCAATGTCCGTCCTATCCAAGCCTCCTTGCCAGCGTTCTCATGTAAATGTCCAGATACCGATAACAACGGCTTGTGCCGCTTGATAAACTTAGTATAAGATTTACACCCAACATAATCTTTCTGTCCGAGATCATCCACCGTCGTCCCATGCGGAGGCCCATGCGTAACAAAAATCAATTTCAAACCCTTCTTCTGCAAATCCAAAATAATCTGCTTCTTTTTCATCCAAAATTTCTCAAAACCAGGATCGGTATCCGAAAATCCTCCCTCGCCGTACGCAACAAATAACAATTCACCCTTCTTGAAGACCTGTCCATGAATATCTCTCAAATGTTTACTTGCCGAACAGATCTTTCGTGTAATACCTAGAGTCTCATGATTGCCCGGAATTAACAACACCTCCTTCCCCAATCTATCAATCTCCCGCAATATCCACTTAATCTTATTTTCAAAAATAGAAAAGTCACCCGCACACACAATCAAGTCAGCCCGTTTAGCCTTTTTCTTCAACTGCTCCAAAGCCTTCTTGCTTTCATGCAAATCCACAAAAAATAAAATCTTCATATACTAGCAACTTAAGAACTCATATATAAGTCTTATTTATTAGCCTCAGGACGAGCGAATTGCATCGTTTCGCGGATGGCCACCTCCAATTGTTCGTCCGTTGCAGGTCTCTCCAAAAAATAGATCCCATCATCCCACATTCTCGAAATATCAGTTTCACCCGGAAAGATATCTCCGGAGGTCATAATAAGACCTACGTGAGGATGTTTTTTGTGATATGCTCTTATTCTTCGAGCCTTCTCCCCCATGACATGGGCCAAAACCAAGTCCGAATCAGTATAGGCTGCCTCAGTCATATCACATAATGCAGTGACAATGCGAGCCCTATGACCCAATCGATGTAAATGAATCGCTGTGTCCCTCACAGACTGCATATGTGTTGTATACGAGATAGAATATCCTGCAAATTCATTCTCTGATTTATCTACGACCAATGCGTTGTAAGGCATATTAAAGCGAAGCCGATTTCCTTTATTAATCTTTTAGGTTAGAAACCCTTTTATACTTCGGATGCGAAGAGCAACACATGTTCCTTTCCTGGTTTTATACTATAGGCCCCCTCTACCAAGCACTGCTAGCAACGCTGTTTACCTGGTTTGTAACTGCAGCTGGAGCAGCCTTAGTCTTCTTCACAAAAACGATGAACCGAAAGCTGCTTGATGCAATGCTCGGTTTCGGTGCAGGCGTCATGATTGCAGCTAGTTTCTGGTCTCTATTAGCACCTTCTATAGAATATGCAGCCATGCAAGGCATGATTCCCTGGCTTCCTGCAGCAATAGGCTTCCTGTCCGGAGGCATTACTCTGAGAGTCATCGACAAATTTCTACCCCACCTCCATCCCGGACTGAAAATGGATGAAGCAGAAGGAGTAGAAACACCTTGGAGAAAGTCAACATTATTAGTGTTAGCAATCACCCTCCACAACATCCCAGAAGGGCTAGCAATTGGGGTAGCATTTGGTGCAGCCGCACTAGGCTTTAAATCAGCAACCATTCCAGCCGCAATCGCACTAGCAATTGGAATAGGACTACAAAATTTCCCAGAAGGAGCAGCAGTATCCTTCCCATTACGAAGAGCCGGCGTATCAAGACTCAAAAGTTTCTGGTACGGCCAATTATCGGCAGTAGTAGAACCCTTCGCCGCAGTCCTAGGAGCATGGCTAGTACTTTCTTCAAGATCAATCCTCCCTATGCATTAAGTTTTGCCGCAGGCGCAATGATTTTCGTCTGCGTAGAAGAACTCATCCCAGAATCCCAGCAAGGCGGAAATGCAGATTTAGCAACAATGGCAGCACTCGTAGGCTTTACCGTAATGATGATTCTCGATGTTGCGTTAGGATAATGCGTGATAATCTTCTAGCACCACTAAATCTAAATCATCTACATCTTTAAGAACAAACAATCGACCATTACCCAATTCAGTTATCTGCTTCGCCAATCCCTTACCAGCCTCATCCAAACCAACACCTACCATCGAGGTCGTAATGCCATGATTAACAGCATCCGACACCGCATCCAGTGTTTCCTGTAAAGGATCATCCCCTTCCGTAGGCAATGCATCAGTAATCAGCAATAAATGCTTCGTGCTTTCAGTGTTGGGAAAAAGTGAAATAGATTTCTGTAACGTAGCTGCAATATTCGTCTGCGTCCTAGCCGAAACACGAGTAATCTCCATCAACAACTTAGGAAAATCATTCGTCGGTTCTATAGCCGATCTAACGTCCGAACCAAACACCAACAATCCGACCTTATCCTTTGCTTCTATCGCCTTAAACGCCAAAGCAATGCCAGCCTTCTTACACTGCTCGATCTTACGCCCTTTCATCGAAGCCGAAGCATCTAAAGCATAGATTAAATCAATCTGCCCCTTCTTCTGGCGCGTAAACGTCTTCAAATCAGCTACCCCTAACGTAGAATGACCTCGTCTAACTGCCAATTTTAAAGATTTCTTAATCGCAATGTCTCTATATCTATCATCTCTTCTATACGGCTTAATATCATCTCTATCCCCATACCGGTTATCCTTCTTCTGCACCTTATCTCCAGTAAAACCTTTCGGAATGATTTTATCCAGTTCCTCAGTATACAGAATCAAAGATGCTAAACGCACACCCTGCTCCTTAATTGCACCATCCTTAGCAACATATCCATCTTCCTTCAACTGCTCTACTTTATCCTCGATATTCTTCCGAAGCTCTTTACGAAATTCCGGAACCTGAACATTCCGCTTCAAATAATCAGGACTGTAATTAGTTAACAAACGTAACAGAGAAGGACCATAAATCTTAGTCGCCATAGAATAATTCTTAACCAACTGCTCAAACAACAAATCTGGAGAAAAACCACCAATACCCTGATTCAAAGCCTCCTTAATCAGCTTACCTTCCTGAATCGTATCCTTATCATTTTCTAAAACAGAATTCATTAACTTATTTTCTTCAGACTGCTTCTTTAATTTGCCTTCAGCCTCGTACGCCTCAGAAACTTCCTTTATCTCAACTTTTTCTTCACTAACATTAGGGATCTCCACCCTCATCCGTCGCATCTTCTAGCGACTCAGCCGTCTTTTGAAATTCCTCTCGCACAAACGTGCTAGGCTCTTTCAAATACTTAACCGATGGTTTTAATCGAATACGATGACTCAGTACAGAAACCGTAGCATCCTCAACATCCTTCATCACAACCTTTTTACGCTCAGCAATTACAGCATTCGCCTGCGCCCGCTCATACAATCCTAACGAAGCTCGAACAGAAGGCTTCTTCTCAACCTTATCACTTTCTCTCAAATTGCGAACAATCGTCAATGCTAAATCCAAAAGAGAACCCGGAAACTCAACATCCTGTTTCTTGCCACTCTTCTCAACAATTTCCCGTTCTAATGCTAGAGTCTTAGGATACGGCATGTAAATAACATCAAATCTATCAAGTAAAACATCCGACAATTTCTCCGTGCTACTATCTTCTGGATTCATCGTAGCAATAAACACAAAATTAACCGGAATATCAATATCATAACTTCCTAATGTAACTTTACCCTCTTCCAATACCTGAAGTAAAGCATTCTGCAATCGCTCAGGACATCGATTTAACTCATCAAAAAACAAAATTCCATTATTAGCCTTGAAAATCTTTCCGGGTGTAAAAGCTTCAAGTGACAAAGGACCAAATTTAAGAGCTTTAATAGGATCAATATCCCCTAACAGATCTTCAGCAGTTAGATCTGGCGAACCCTGGATTCGAATAAACCGATCCTCACCCTTAACCGAAACCGTCTTATGCGATTTGTCATCCGGGAATAAAGGATGCTTCGGATCAGAATGAAATCCATCGTTCAACGCCTCCATATCCGGCAACAAACGTGCAACGTTCTTAGCCAACGTAGTCTTCCCAATACCGGGCGGTCCAACCACAATAACGTGTCTGTTAGCCAATAAAGTAGAAATAAGCTGTTTCTTAGTACTTCCCTGACCCAAAATATCCGTAAACGGCTCCTTCGCCAGTAAATTATTTTTCAATTGTTCGAATGACATAGAATCAACTCAATTATTAATGAATATATAAGATTAACGATTGCGCAATCGATTGACTCGAGCAATGGTCTCTTGATTGCCCATCAAAATTTCCGAGACAGTATCAGAAATTTCACCAGTATTTTGTGCGTCTGCTGGAGAACCATTTTTGGATTCATAGCCAATCTCCAATTGGGAACCGCCAACCAATTCCATTGTGAGCATTGCTATTGCATTGTCCACGGGTTTCCAACCAAGATTTTCATCTCCAACGGGCCTGTAATGTAAATTCATATTCTCCAGGGAACGCGCATAAGTAACCAATGCGGAGACTGGAGAAATATGGAGTCCATCTTCTGACAATCCATAAGACTGAGAATACTGAACGGGAGTCGCAGCCCCATTACCCGGCCCAAAACTCGTAAAATCCAATTCGATTCTCTCAGCCATACGAGCCATTAACTCCTTCCTCGATTCAGGCGCCTTTTTCCCAGTTTCCATTGTTCCTGTCATAATAATCACATGTGTGTGTTTGTCTCTGAAATTGAAAACCCTACAGAATCTTTCGGCCAAATCAAAAGATCGAAAAACGGCCAATTCTACCCGATTTCAATACTATACAGAATACAAGCCCTATTTTTAAAGCTATCGTTTTTATATAATATTTATAAAAATCAGATCTGTTTCAGAAATAATGCAGCACCAACGCCAGATAGAGAGATTAACGTCACCAAAACACCAGCAATCGTAACACCAACAATACACGCAACCAAGAATTTACGATAAGAAAGACCAATCAAATACGCAGCCAATGCACCCGAATAAACGCCAGAACCCGGTAAAGGCACAGCAATAAAAGCAGCAATTGCCCATTCACCATATTTCTCAGTTAACGAATGCAATTTCTTCTGAATCTTAATTACATAGCGCTGATACAAAGAATCAACAAACGAAACGGAAGTTCCCATCCGAACCAACCATCCAACAAGAGGATACAACAATAACCCCAAAACAATATTAACAATACTAGCAACCAAGAACACAAGAGGACCAGACATCCCTTTAACAATCCCATACGGAATAGAAGCACGCAACTCTAAGAACGGCAACAAAGTAATCCAAGCAACATTAAGAACATCAGAAATCATAAGAGAGTAAACCTCTTAACCTTCTCCTTCAAGTATTCATCCTTCTTCAAATCACTAATCACAGAGGCACCATCAAAATACTTCCTTTTCTCAAAAGCAAATAACTTTTTCCCTTTTACTTTAGTTTTTTTATGCTTCTTCTTAAAAGCTTTAACATGAGCAATAACCGCTAACGGCGGACCACTAATCTCAATCAGCTTACTCATCTTCTCTTTTTTAACAATCAAGTACAATAACGCATTGCCATCAAACGACAACCCCTTATCGACTACCGTAAACCCATACCGCTCCAGTGAACGAGAAAAAAAATCCAACACCTTAACCAATTTACATCCAACAATATCAACCTTACCCTCGACCGGCAACGCATCAATCAAAATAAGATCATTCCTTCCAGCCTTCTTCTCTAAATCAGTTTTAGTCAATTTCCGCTCAATAAAAGCTTCAACCGTAGGCTTCGCAATAAAAGCAGAACATGCAGCAATAAACTGTGCAAAAGCATCAGCACCAATCGCAGCACTAGCATTTCTATCAGCCTGCACCGGATCCACGATCACTAAAGGCGAAGTCGTCTTAGAACTATTCAATTCCATCATCACATCGCTGCCCTTCCAGTAATCAGCAGGATCCAACACCACCTTCTCGCCCCATTTTTTAGCAGCCGTAATTAATTTCCTAAAACCACCAAAGTGAATCACCAACACCTCACACACATACCCAGAAAAGCCATTGATGAACGATTCAGCTCCATAAATGCGGTGTGCTCTACAAAAGGCTTTCAATAAACGAATCTCATCCAAATACTCCTTACCCTGCTTCTTCACCCAAGCCGCATGTAATGGAGAAACATCAGTAATATTTTTAGCTTGCTCCGCTTTCGAAATCTTAAGAATCGGAATAACCTCAAACGTCCGCTCATGTTCAAAAAACTGAAAGTAATCTCGACTCCCATGCACCCGATCGAATTTAGGAAATGCTTTTTTTACACCTTTCTCCAACAAATCAGCCAGCTCATCGCTTCTGTCCTTAAACTTAGCATACGGAAACTGCACAAACAAATCAACATCGGTACTTTCGCGTAACCACGTCCCCTTCTCTCCAGAACCGCCGAGAATAACCGTAGCACCCTTTACCGCCTTCTTTAACAACGAAAGCTTAGACTCCACCATATCTCGATGTTGAGCTTCATCATCCTTTGTAGGCTTCACAATCGCAAGAGCCTCCTTCAATACCTTCTGCATAACATCAATGGCCAGAACTAATTATAAAAAACCTTTGCTTTTAACTGACTAGCAACCTCAACCACAACATTCAAAACTAACCATTATATACACTATATGCACAATGATTATATAGGAGAATATCTCTCAGAGTAAAGGCTTAATACCGTTAGGTTTAAAAGCAAATCCAAGTTTTATTCAAATAAGATCAAAAATGGCAGTAAGAGACAGACCACAAGCAGGAAGTTCACAACGGCTTGCATCTATTGAGTTCGAAGTGAACAGTCTTCCAGATACCTATTTTCTTCGGTGTGGAACGCCAGTAAAAGAAGCCCCCACACCAGAATCAATCGCAGACGAAGTAAGAGAGTTACATGGAACCCAAGGAGTGGTCGATCTATCAGATAATGGGACAGCTCACTATAGAGTTGCAGTTTTACAGCAGAATTATCAACAGGTGTTAGGATGGCTCAAAAATAATGAGCTTGTAGAGATTGTCAAACCAGGACTCCCTAGACAAGAGCAATAATAGCGTTTTCTGAGAGAGATTCAAGATAGGTTTAAAAAAGATTGTGCCTTCCCAATAGTAACTAATAGTTTGAAAATGAAGGACACTACAGCGAGAGATGAGATAGTTGCCGGCTACTATGCACTGCATTCTGCACTAGAAACAATGGCCATGAATGACCTTAGATTTGCCACGCAGCTGCAAAGAACGTTAAAGCCACCAGTATATGTGATCGGAGATCAGGGCAACGATGAATTGGCAGCCGCAGTAGATGATTTGAGCAAGTTAGTTCGTAGTGAGTTCGAACCCACAATCAAGCTTTCGGGAGATGAATTTTTAGGGAAGAATTCCTGGGAATCCTCAGCAGCACTGATTCTCGGAAATTCAATTAACCGGGAAGAGGAAGTGATACAGAAGTTAGCAGATCTTGATGACCCAGCCCTTAGGATCCATACCACATCAGAACTGGAAACATTTGTCAGTGATTACTATCATCAAGTAAATATCCCCGTTGTTCCAGGCAATCCCATCGAGGTCGCAATTGCCGGATCACGAGCTTTCCGTTCTGAAATTTGGAACGCAATTAAAAAGAGATCAGTTAAGGGAACTCCTTTCAAACTTAATCCAAACTACTCGATAACACAGTTGATAAAACATCCAGAACGATTCGAATCAGAGATACTGCTAATATATACTCCTGAAGACTACAGTCGTCAGGCCGAGGCTCTTCTCAAGAGAGCGCTACCTCAATTAAAAAAAACAGTACCTTATGCCAGCGTCCTTATGGGAATGACTAGGGCACACCACTCAGACTTTCTACAAGACGAGGGGAATACTGCAAGACTGCAGGAATTTCTAGGGCGACACGCGCGAACCGAAATCTACCCCGGAATAAAAGTCGAACCCTGGAGATTCGATAAAAAAGGAGAAGGAATTCACGATCCAGATATTTTTATTGAGACTCAATTTATGAGACTTGCTGAGGCAGCACTAAGAGAGCGCGAAAAGTATACAAAACATATTTATGACATGAGGGGACAGTCACCAACGGAATTCATCGATCACTATCCTAGCATCATCACCCTACGGGGAACGAGCGGATCGGGAAAGACCTCAATAACACTAAAACTATCTGGTCTGGAAATCGGCGATCTCCCAGGAATGCATTATGTAGCGTATATAACCACTCGCGGCCAGCGATCGGGGAAGCCGGGAGAGGAGGATGCTCTTTCAGGGACAAGACAGCTTAGCCGAGAGCAATTCAAAGCCTTACTGGAAAACAGAGACATACCCTTCTCACTCATATATAAAGACCATGAGTATGGCTGGCTCAGAGCCAACAATCACCAATTTCCTGAACTTGACGATGAAGGGGAGATCAGAATATTGGGAGTAAATGACATCCTGCGCGAAAACAAAATACCCATCATTAACTGGCCCTCGCCCAAACTAAGAAGATTATTTGCTGAAGAATACAGGCTACCGGTTCTAGATTTCCATCTTTTTGAACCGACCGCGGAATTAGTTAAAGCAATAAAATGGAGAGAAAATGAAGATGGCACCCCTTCCAGCCAGAGTAGACTTCACCAAATCGGACCCGATTTTCAAAAATTTTATGACGGACACTACCATGGAGAAAGTCCCATAGAACTGCTAGTATATAATGCAGATATCGAACGAATAAGCAAGGCTCCCCCGGAATCCTATGTGGGGGAAGGAATGTTAGCTGCACAGGAAATAGTAAATATTGTTCGGTGTTGGCAAGAGATGACACGAAAGGAAAGAAATCCAGTAGCATTGAATGAATTCCACACAAAAAGGAGAGACGCAACACTCGAGCGAAGCATGTCGGTTGTAAACGATCCCGCCCTTATCGAAGCAAGAGAGTACTCGCCCCCTCGAATTACAAGTATGGCTGATCTAGAGACTGCATTGGAAGGTGGAGAAAGAGTATATCTCAATTTTAAGGAAAATGTCCTTGCCACCCATCCAGATATAGCTTCAGATAGAACACTTCTCCAAGAGACCCGAGTAGAGGTACTCCATGTAGATGGAGCGCGCCCAGAAGCTCATATTGTCTACCTGCAGATGCCCAACCTCGAAGTTACACGAACTGCAATCCAATCATTATTATTCACGGCAGGATACGGAGCACTCTACACTGCGGGAGATAGAAGTCACAATAATGGATCTCTTTTTAGAACTCTAAGTCTATCCACCATACAAAATGGAGAGTATCCCTCAGTAGGTGTATATGTGGGCCCCATAGTAACAGACCTCAACTACGAAACCGAAAAGAGAGGCCTATTATTTGCTTTTGTCGATGAAGGAGTTGATCCTAAGAATATTGAGCTGAGAAATTGGGACCGGCAAGAAACAGTAGCGGAATTAGGATCAACTCGATACAATCCAACAAACCAGCTAAATTGGCTAAGAACTTGCTATCAATTACAGAGAGAAAGAGAGTATCATGATACCCCTATACATATTAAGGGAAACATCGTAGAAGATGCCATCCATTTCTAAGAACTCTTCTTTTCGACCAGCTTCAGCATATCAAGCTGAATAGTAGGAAATTTGTACAGTAGCTCAGCGACATCCCAAATTCTAATCAACGCCTTAATTTCATTGGAATCAGTAGTTTTCAACCCCTCTTGAACCTTGGCTTCGATACTACTGTATAATTCAGAACCCCTTAATGCTTTCTCCTTATCCGGCTTATAATAAAAATCATAGGCATTCTTGACCATGGTATTTATTTGATTGAGCAAATCACTAATCAGCGGAATCTTCTTTTTTGTATGAATTAAAACCTTCGCAAGAATTTTGAGCTCATCTCCTACGTCCTCAAGAGACTCTATAAGGTAGTGCAATGCGAAGTTGCCAAATTCATGACGCTCCCCTTTGTTAATATAGCGCAAGCAAAAATAACAAAATTTATTGACCTCAGTATCCTGCATCAATAAAGTTTCCACCAGGGACTCATCATTAGTCCCATACCCCGATGAAGCCTCCTGGGCCATATCAATCACGGTAAGAAATGCCCTTCGAAATGACGCATCAAAATTGATATCCAATTTAGAAGAGATAATCTCAATGCGACAGTCACTCTTACTCTTGTCCATAATTTCAAAACCAATAAGCTCCTGGATTTTATCCTGAATGGCCTTGATAATGAATGGACTATCATATTTGATGTTCAATACATCATATCCCTTCTGATAAGCTCGAGTAACCAAGCGATCTGCAAGTCGAGGAGTAAGCCCACAAACATCAATGAAAATTTCATCCATTTTAGTTCCTGTCTCGGTGCTAATAACTACAGTAGACCCATCAACAGCTACCTCAACCTCATCTCCTTTCTTAATCCCCTGATCTAAAGCCCATTTCCTAGGTAAAGAAACTAACTGTGTAGAATTTGCAATTTGTATAACTTTTCGTCTCATGGTTAAGCACCCTTAAAGTTAATATAATGAAATGAATGAACTCTGAAACCTTATATAAGTCTTTCTGTTTATATAATAATTATAAAGTTTAAGCGTTAAATATATAAAAGACATAACTTCTCTATACTATAGATTAAAACGGGGATTATCATGTTTTGAAATGGAAGAAACAGAAGAAATTTACGAAATCGAAATAACCGAAGACGGGATCTACGGCGAAAGCATCAATGAAATGGTTGAAGATGGAGAGATCTCATCAGAAGAAGCCGGCTTTATGCAAGGCTACATGGGGGCATGAACATGGATAACTTTTACACCTGGGAAAAAATGCAAGAGAAGATAGCAAGTCCATTCCCAATCGACGAAGAAGAGTGATTATTCTTTAATAATTCCGTAACCAATTAATCTAAATCTGTTTCCTACCATTCTAGAAATAGTTACACGTGCACCCACATCAGCACACACCGGCAACTTCAACAACACATCAGTAATGCCCTTTTTGACCAGCTGCACTCGACCAACCGTAGCAGTCGAATTCACATTCAACATCAACGTCTCCGCACGAATAATCTGCTCAACCTTCTGATCCTTCTTTACACCCACAACCCGATCAAGCAAATGAACCTCTAATTTCAACGATTGCCACACCGCAGGCAACTTACCCTTCAATCCAGCAACCGAGCCAGATAAGCGATCAGAACTCACAACCGAAGGATCAAGCAACGTCTGAATCCCAATCGAACCACCTGGCACCGCCTCCTTCAAGTCCTTTCCACCGCTGTGCACAGCTGTAATAGTAGTAGTAACCGGAATCCAAATCCGCTGATTCTTTTCCTCTTTATCGTATCCCGGCTTAATCTCAATTTCATCACCCGGCTTAAACGTACCTTGCTTTAAGACACCACCCAATACCCCACCAACCATCTTCTCAATCGGCGTACCGGGCTTGTTAATATCAAAACTTCTAGCAACCAAAAAGCGAGGATCCGCCTTCACATCTCGTTCAGGAGTAGGAATAACCTCATCCAAGGCACCAATCAACGCACTCATTCCCGCGCCATGCTGCGCCGATAACGGAATAATGGGAGCACCCTTAAACGGCGTCTCCTTCAAAAAAGCCTGAATCTGCACGTAATTTTTCATGGCCTCTTCCTCAGTAACCAAATCAATCTTATTTTGAATAACAACCAAATTTTTAACGCCAATAATCTCCAAAGCCATAATATGTTCCTTGGTCTGCGGCTGCGGACATTTCTCAGTAGCACTAATCAATAAAATCGCACCGTCAATAATGGTAGCACCGGCCAGCATCGTAGCCATCAGCGACTCGTGTCCCGGAGCGTCAACGAAACTAACCTTTCTACTCTTCTCATACACACCCTCAGTCTTCTTAGCAACAAGTTCCGTAGCAAAACTACCGTCCTTCTTGTGCTTGTAAAACTGTACATCAGCATACCCTAAACGAATAGTAATACCTCGTTTAATTTCCTCAGAATGCGTATCTGCCCACTTACCACTTAATTGTTCTAGTAATGTAGTCTTACCGTGATCCACGTGACCCACGATGCCGATGTTTACCTCAGGTTGATTTCCTTCAGGTGCATCTTGTTTCGTAGGCATAGTTAGAGTTAGTTCTTATCCTCAGCCTTAGGCTTCTCTTCAGCCTTTTTATCTTCAGCTTTGTCTTCCTTAGGCTTCTCTTCTTTCTTATCGTCGCCCTTAGGCTTCTCTTCAGCCTCAGCCTTTTCTTCTTTAGGAGCTTCCTTCTTATCTTCCTTAGGCTTCTCTTCAGCCTTCTTATCCTCTTTAGCATCGCCTTCACCAGCATCCTCAGCAGGAGCACCAGCAACATCTGCAAGCTTCTTACTTCCAGCTTTCGTAACCTTCATGTTAACCTGTGTAATGCTATCATTAATCTTCTGTCCACAAACCGTTCGCCTTAATTTCTTACCGCCCTTCAATCCTGGGAAGCCAACCCCTCCAATAGACGTAATTTTCTTACGAACACCAAGAATACCCTTTCTCATAGGGAATCCACAAAAATCAGAACCGCCAGTAACCTCAAATTCATATCCTTCTAACCCAAATCCATCGCCTTTGATAGATTCACCTATGTTTAAACCAAGAAAGCCAGCTGCCTCAGCATCCTTTACCTCTTTCTGGTATGTCTTAGACTCTTTCGGGTCCGCTATCGTTAATTTGAATGTTGCCATGTATAATTACCTCCGTAAGTAAGTGTAATCTCAGAAACAAGAGATGCTTTAAAAATGTTACCTATTAATACATCATCAATATTGCTAATCATGCCGACGCCCATCGAGGTGTATGAGATTCCAGGGGAAGCTCATAAGTACACCGTGCCTCGGCATGATTAGCAGATTATCGAGAGCCACCTTCCCCAAACACCTTCGGCCGACAATCAGAAATCGGATCACCAAAAAAAGGATACTTTCGACACACCTCAGGACGAGAGTCATGTATAGAACAACCATACAATCCATCCACATCCTGTTTCAGAAAAACACACCACCCATTCCTAGAATGCTTCAAAATAACGCGCCCCTCACGCACATCACCAGAAAATTTAACAAAATCAGAATGTCCTAACGCCTCAATGCGTGTAATATCGGATGGCGAAACCACAACAGTAAGCCGCTTACAGCATTCACCACACCTTCTATCGCAAACAAACGTCGCTACATCAAGCATTATTTCTTCAAGTTTGCAGAGACCTTAAGATACTCAATAAGCTCTGTTGGCACCGGCAAAATAATCGTGCTATTCTTCTCCGATGCAATATCAGTCATCGTCTGGAAAAGCCTTAACTGCAATGATGCAGGATCCTTACCAATCATCGCACCAGCCTTTGCAAGAGCAACAGCAGCCTGCTCCTCACCTTTCGCAAGAATAACTCTAGCTCTTCTATCTCGCTCCGATTCAGCCTGATTAGCCATCGCACGCTTCATATTTTCCGGCAATCCAATATCCTTAATCTCAATCTTCTCAACCTTAATGCCCCAAGGATCGGTATCCTTATCAACAATCTGCTGAATCTTATTAGAAATATCCTCTCGCTGCTGCAAAATTTCATCCAACTCAAACTCACCAACAATATTTCTCATCGTAGTCTGCGCAAGCTGAGAGACAGCAAAATTAAACGCCTCAACCTCCAATACTGCTTTAGACGCATCAATAACCTTGTAATACAACACAGCATTAACCTTCAACGAAACATTATCCTTACTCACAGCCTCCTGTGACGGAATATCCACCGTCTTTACACGAACATCTATTCTCTCCCATGTCTGCAAAATAGGAATAACAAATCTCAATCCAGGCTCAATACTACCAGAAAACTTCCCCAACGTAAATCGAACACCACGCTCATATTGCTTCACAACCTTCAAGCCGGAAACTACAATAAAAACCAAAATCCACATCCAATATCCACCAAATAGTATTGCCATAAAATCACCCAAATCTGATAGAGACTACACCTTAATAAAGGTTATGGCCCAATTGACACTCCCAGATACTATAACAAGCGAACAGATAGGTCGCTTGTTTATGGAGTAACGGACACAATTTGAATAAGTTTGTCCTTCACTAATAATTAAAAAACTATTTAAAGGAGTAAATTAACAAATAGGGTATGGCTACCTTTAAGCTCGAACGAAGTATCATCCCCTCGTGCGATGTTTCTACATTAAAAGAACTTGAACGCATTGTAAAAGGCACCTGCAAAGTAAAAGGAATCGGAGCCTACAAAATAGGTTTCGAATTAGTGCTTAGATTTGGCATGAAAGAGGTTCTTGCAACCATTAAGAAACATTCAGATCTACCCATCATCTATGATCACCAAAAAGCAGGCACCGACATCCCCGAAATGGGAGAACGCTTCATGAAAGCCATAAAAGGTGTTGATATCGTTATTCTTTTCCCAATGGCCGGCCCCATTACAGAAGAAAAATGGATTAAAGCCGCATTCAAAGAAAAATTAGGAGTGCTTGTCGGAGGAGACATGACGCATAAAGGCTACCTTCAGCGATCAGGCGGCTTCATCGAAAACATGGCGCCAAAGAAAATCTACAAGATAGCAGCAAATCTCGGTGTTAATGATTTCGTAGTCCCAGGCAATAAACCATTCATGATCCAGGAATACCGAAGATTCCTAGAAAGTTTCGGATTAAAACCCACATTCTATTCTCCAGGATTAATCGAGCAAGGCGGAAAACTATCCGAATCCGGAAAAGTAGCCGGCGATCGATGGCACGCAATCATCGGCCGAGGACTATACAACGCAAAGAACATCACCAAAGCCGCTGAAAAATACGTCAAAGCGCTTGGATAAACAAACACAACAATCTTTTTATACGTTCTGCCACTCTCCTAAGGTATGTATCTCCGACTATTACTACTAGTACTCATTCTCATCCCTACAGCCCTAGCAGCAGACGTAGATCCAGAAGTGCTAGAAGATCTTGAAACAACGAATGAAGCAAAAGTCATCATCGAACTACAACACATCCCAAATAATCCCTTACTTGAACTCATAGGAATCGACCAAACCAGAGCAACTAAAGTCGAGCTTGCTCAGCAACAAGCACTTGCCAACATCCGAGAACAAAATTTTCTCTTCCTCGAAAAAGAAATAGACATCAAATACCAATACGAAAGCATCTACGCAATAGCTGCAACCATAACACAAGATGCCTTAGAAAAACTCCAAAACAACAAAGCAGTAAAGAACATCAAGAAGGATCGCGTCGCAACCATCTTCCTTTCAGAATCCATCCCCCAAACTGGCACAGACATCGTCCACAATCTCGGCTACACCGGAACTAATCAAGTAATCTGCAGCATAGATACAGGAGTCGACTACCGTCACCAATCCCTAGGAAACTGCACCGAAGCAACGTTTCTCGCAGGAAACTGCACAAAAATCCCAGCCGGCCACGACTTTTTCAATAACGATAACAACCCTCTAGATGACAATGGCCACGGAACCCATGTAGCAGGTATTGCTGTCTCTGAACCATTCACCTCCTCAAGCAAATCCCATATCGGCGTAGCACCAGACGCAAAATTGCTAGCAATCAAAGTCTGCAGCAGCACCGGAAACTGCCCAGATTCTGATATTGTCGCAGGCATAGAATGGTGTACCCAACAAAAAGCAACCTACAACATCGCAGCAATGTCTCTGAGCCTAGGCACGGGAATCTTCAGCACAGAAGCCTCCTGCAAAGCAAGCAATGGCGCCGAGGCAGAAGCAGTAAGCCTAGCAGCAAAAGCAAATATCAGCGTAGTAGCAGCCTCAGGCAATAGTGGATCAACCTCCGGAATCTCAGCACCTGCATGTCTCCCCAACGCAACCTCCGTCGGTAGTGTCAATCCCGATGACAGCTTGCATTCAGTAACTAACCGCGCCAAAAACCTAGATCTTCTGGCACCGGGAAGATTAATCAAGTCAACCGCAATCAACAATCAATACGGAACCAAGTCCGGCACCTCACAAGCAACACCGCATGTTGCTGCAGCAATAGCACTCATCAAACAAGCAAATCCCAATATCAACGACTCCCAAATTCTAACTCTATTAAACACCACAGGCACCTTAATCTTCGACGCCTCAACCCAACGATCCTATCCCAGAATCAATCTGAGCGCAGCACTCGGCATAGTAGAAAAAACCATAACTCTGAATCTCTCAAAAGGCTGGAATATCATCTCCCTGCCGCTAGACGTCAACACCTCCCTTCCCGGAATCTTCGAAAGCATCGAAAACAGCATCACCCTCATCCAATACGTCGATAATAATGGCACCACCTTCATCTTCGATCCAACCTCACCCAACACCGCAACCCTAACTCAATTAAACCTCTCCCATGGACTCCTAATAAAAATGAAAGAACCAGTCCTTCACGAAATAACCGGACAGGCAACAACCAATTCCATACACACCATCTCCGGCTGGAATCTCATAGCCTATCCCTCAACCCAAACCAAGACAATTTCAAGCCTCACCACTAATTCAGACATCGAACGCATCTACACCTTCACCAACAACACCTGGACATCGTACCAAGACCGCACCACTACACTAAACACCCTTTCAACACTAGAACCCGGGAAAGGCTACTGGGTCTTCACCCCAACCAACCAGACCTTCAGCCTAAGCTAATCCATTACAAACCTTTAAAAAGGAATCTGAGATTCTCAAAGACATGGCAAGAATTAGACGCTTTTCCGCATACAGAAAGCTTGAACGACCCTATACAAGAATCTCAAAATTCAAGAAAAAGTCGTTCATCAAAGCCTCTCCGCACAAGCGCATTGTAAAATTTGTATCAGGAAACACCAAAAAGACCTATCCTGTCTACTTCCATCTACATTCTAAAAGAGATCTTCAAATTCGAGATAACGCACTAGAATCGGCGAGAATGACCGCTAATAGAACGCTAGAAAGAGAATTAGGTCAGAAAGGCTACTTTTTCCAAGTCAGAAAATATCCCCATCATGTATTGAGAGAAAATCCTCTAGCCAGTGGAGCAGGAGCAGACCGATTCTCTACAGGAATGCAGAAGGCCTTTGGAAAACCTATTGGAAATGCAATCCGTGTAAAGAAAGGAGACGTTCTCTTTACCGCAGGCGTCCCTAAAAGCAAAATAGCAGTTGCAAAACTAGCACTTTCTAAGGCAGGCAAAAAACTACCGTGTTCCACTCAACTTATTCAAGAAATAAAAGAACTACCTAAGAAAAAACCTGCACCAAAGAAAGAACCTGAAACCAAAAAGTAACTTCTTAGAAACTGCTAACAGCATAAAGTCAAAACTCCTTACTATTCGACTGAAGACTCGTAGCGGGGGTTGCACCATCCGGGTCGCCGAGCTTTCAATTTGAAGAGCGAGAGTTTTGAAGCTGTTAGCAGTTACAAACCTTAGAAACCTTTTTAAACAATAACACTTCCAAACCAGCTATGCCTCTAAACGCACTTGCACAAGGTATTCTCTCAAACAAATACGTGGTAGCACTAACCACATTAGTCCTCTTTTTCGTCATAGCAAAACTAGCATACATGATCTTCAAGAAATATCTCATCAAACTAACAGAAAAAACCAAAACCACTTTTGATGATAAACTGCTTAAGCAATCCGAAGCTCCTGTAGCACTGCTCATCCTCCTCTTCGGAACAAAATTAGCCATCGTACCACTACAACTCGCCGGCGCAATCGCAGCAGGCCTCCAAAAAGTATTCTCCTCAATCACCGTCATCATCATCTCCTACATCAGCGTTATCTTTCTCGATTTAGTGATAGAACACTGGGGAAAACGCTTAACAGCAGCAACCGATTCAAAGGCAGATGATCAAATTCTGAGCCTCGGCCACAAAGCAACACGTTTCATCACCGTGATTGTAGCAGGCATGTTCATTCTCCAAATCTGGGGCGTCGAAGTAGGACCCCTATTAGCATCCATCGGAGTCGTAGGAGTTGCCATCGCTTTTGGTCTCCAAAAAACCTTAGGCAACATCTTTGGTGGAATCTCGATTATCGCAGATCGCAGCGTACGTGTCGGCGACGTCATCAAGATCGGAACAGATACCTATGGCGAAGTCATCGATATAGGACTGAGAGCTACAAGAATTAGAACCTGGGACAACGAGGTAAAAATCATCCCCAACGGAGAATTAGCAAACGAAGTCATCCTCAATTACGTTTTGCCAAATCCCAAAGCAAGAATCATCATCCCTTTTTCCGTTGCCTACGGCGTCAACATCAATAAGGTAAAGAAAATAGTCATGGAAGAAATTAAAAAGATCAAAAACCTCGACAAAGAAAACGAACCCAAAGTCATGTTCCTAGAAATGGCAGACTCCTCCTTAAATTTCAAAGCCTACGTCTGGCTAACCTCTTACAAAGACCGCTTCTCAACAAAAGAACTTCTCAATTGCAAAATTTACAACGCACTCAACAAGAACAAGATCGAAATCCCCTACCCACAGGTAGATGTGCATTTAGATCCAAAAAAGAAGTAATCTTTTAACGTAAGTCCTCTTCTCCTCACACTAGGCAAGTATTCAGGACGGCCTCAAAAAAGACCAGACATTTGGAGATCTGGCACAGCTTATAGTGGATCTGTTCTTAACAAATCAAGTTCCTGAAGTCCGCACACAAGACCCTCATTTGCCAAAACACCTACAACATAATTCCAATATCCCTGGAAAGTCATATGGATTCGCAGATATATTAAACGCCAACCTTAGAAAACGAGGAATCCCTGGCGGCTCCTTCGAAAGTATCAGATATTTTGATGTACCAGACGATAATGGAGACTACGCCAATGCCGTATTGTACAAGCCACTGGACGAAGATATTCCCCTAATCTAATTACTCCACTGCTCAGGATTAGATAAATACTTCTTGGTGATGTTGTAATTGTCCTCATCAACACCACCCGACTCCTTCATAAACTCTAGAAATTCATTAAGTGTAATCAACGAATGCAGCTTTAAGTCAACCTCGGCCAACGTATCAGAACCGCCCTGTTCTCTATCTAGTATAACTAAACAATCAGAAACGACAGCACCCTCCTTACGAACACCCTCAACAAACCCAATCTTAGACTTGCCATTCGTAATCATATCATCGATCAAAACAACTTTCTGGCCCTTCTTTAACACACCTTCAATCATACTATTAGTGCCATAACCTTTAGCACGCTTTCGAACATAAATCATCGGCATCCCTGCCTTAATCGCAATCGCAGCCGCAATCGGTATGCCAGCCGTTTCACAACCAGCAACCACATCAACCTTCAATGCCTTAACCTTCTCAACCAAAGCATCTACTATAGCATCAAACGCCTTAGGCGTCGAAGGTAAAATTCTAATATCAATATAAACGGGAGAGGTTCTATTAGAAGCTAACGTAAACAAACCAAATTTCATGACTCCAGCGTCATTCAGTGACTGTGCTATTTCCTTGCTCATTCATCTCACCTTCCTTTTCCTGATCTTCAGGAATATCTCCTTCACTCTTTTCCTGTTCCTCAGGAAGTTCTCCTTCACTCTTTTCCTGCTCTTCAACATGCCCATCATGAAAATCCTCATTCAATCCGGTCTCTTCAACAACAACTTTCTTCTTAAACCGTTCCTTCGGCCGCTCCACAGTAATTTCCTTACCGGGATGATTGTGAAACGTGCCATCATAAACCAACCTTCCGGCTACATACGTGGCAATCGGCCATCCTTTTAATGTTTTTCCCTCAAACGGACTCCACCCGGATTTAGAAACTAAATTCTCCGCCTTAACTATGCGAGAAAGCTCCATCGACACCACAGTCAAATCAGCATCATACCCATCCTCAATCTTTCCCTTCGTCTTCAAACCAAATATTTTAGCAGCATTCGTAGAAGTCAATTCAACAACTCTAGCCAACGTTAAACGATCATTATTTACCGCATCCAAAAGTAAAGGCAACATCGTCTCAACACCGGGAAAACCATACGTAACCTTCTCCAATTTCTCCGACTTCAAATGAGGTGCATGATCCGTACAAATAGTATCTACTAATCCTTTATCGATAGCATCCCACAACGCATCCTGATCTGTCTGCTTCTTTAATGTCGGCTTCACATGCTGTAACATCCCTAGTCTTTCATTATCTGCTTCCGTCAAGAACAAATGGTGAGGACACACCTCCATGAAAACGCGATTCTTATTCTTCTTGATTAAAGCAACCTCCGAAGCTAAGGAAACATGGCACGCATACATCTTTTTCTTCAACTCTTTAACAATATCAATTGCCTTCTCCAAACTCTTTTGCTCAGCATGGAACGAACAAAACGCACTGTGCTCAACAACCTGCGCAACCGCATCAATGTCCGTCATCCGCAAATCTCCTGTCGTACTGTCCATATAAATTTTAACCGAAGGAATATTCTTAACCTGCTTAATCTCCTGTAAATTACCGAGACTACTTCCAAAGTGAAATCCATAATTACACAACATGCCCACCGCCAGCTTCCTCTTCTCCTCTAACCGCTTCAGCGTCATCATCGCAGGAATGGTATTCGGCATGTCCATAATCGTAGTAATGCCACCCTTTACTGCCGCCTTACCACCAGAATGCAAATCCTCCTTCTGCGTCATCCCAGGATCTCTAAAATGAACATGACAGTCAATTAATCCCGGAATCACAATCTTCCCCTTAATATCAACAACCATATCCGCAGCAATAATATCCTCAGAAACATGAGCAATCTTGTGATCCTCTAAAAACAGGTGACGTTTCACCAATTCACCCTCAACAAGCACCTTACAATTCTTCAATAACGTCGATTTCATATAATCCGTATTTGCCGCTGCCCCATCTCGCGTTCACAATAACTACACTTCAATTTCAATCCATCCTGATTTTTCACAGAAAACCGAGTAGAAACCGGCTGCTTGTTCGTAATACAATTCGGATTCATACAACAGACAAACCCCTTAATCTGCTTCGGCAACGTAACCTGCCGCTTCTGTGCCACATCATACTCCTTGATAATGTTAATCGTCGCCTCCGGAGCCAATAAAGCAATCTCCTCAACCTCAACCGACGTTAACTCTCGACCCGAAATCTTGATAACACCTTTCTTACCGAGCAACTTACTCATCAAGTTTGTGGCAACCGAGACCGGACCGCTTGCTTTATCCAATTTCAAAAAGCGAACAACAGAAAAGATCTTTTCAGCAGGAATATGGTCAATCACCGTACCCTCTTTAATCGCAGCTATCCGCAATGTTTTACCGCTCATTCTAATTTCCCCAAGACTAATCCTAAGATCGCCTGTCTAACCGGAATCCCATTTGCAGCCTGCTTGAAGTAGATAGCCTGTTCCATTTCATCAAGAGCCGGATCAATTTCCCCTACTCGCGGTAAAGGATGCATAATCTTAACCGACTCCTTGCAAAGCTTCAGAATCTTCTTATCAATCCGATACACCGATTTATACTTCTGATACTCAATCGGGTCCGGAAAGCGCTCTTCCTGAATCCGAGTCATATACAGCACATCAAATTCCTTCGCTGCACCCTCTAAATCATCCGTCTCCGTAACCACTATGCCCTTCTCTTTCAACATCGAAATATACGAATCCGGCATCTTCAATGCATTAGGAGCAACAAAATGCATACTACACTTAAAATGACTTAACGCTACAGCCAAACTGTGCACCGTGCGACCATACTTTAAATCTCCTACAAAACCAATCGTCATCCCATCAAAGTCTCCATGCTCCTTCTGAATAGTATACAAATCCAACAATGTCTGTGTCGGATGTTGATTAGCACCATCTCCTGCATTGACAACCGGTATAGAGGCCGCCTCTGCGCTTAAACGAGGTGCTCCCTCCACAGAGTGCCGCATCACAATAACGTCGCTGTAAGCCTCCACCATCCGCGTCGTGTCCCATAACGTCTCCCCTTTCTTAACCGAAGTCGTACCCGCATCCGCAAAACCGATAACCTGGCCGCCCAATTTCAACATACTAGCTGCAAAACTCAGCTTAGTACGAGTACTCGGTTCAAAGAACAAGGAAGCCATAATCTTACCTTTCAACAAGTCCGGTCGCGGCTTTTTTTCTAACTCTCCAGCAACCTTCAATAAATGCAATAAATCCTCACGAGAAAAATCATTGATAGAGAGAACATCACGTCCCTTAAATGAACTGCTAACCATCAAAAATAATGTTATCCGACCGTTATTTAAATATGTTTGTTTTCAGAGCACACTCAGGTCGAAATTTTAATCCCGACCCAACGCCCTCTACTTATCCGATAACTCCTCCCCTGCCGTATTCAAGGTAAAGTTAAGATACAATTCCATCCAATAGTCCGATTCCATGCCATCACCTCTGATTACACAACCATCTCGCTTTGTTCGTCATCCAAAATTCCCATCTTCTCCAAATCAACACACATCCCCTCTCTACATACGATCATGCAAACCACCTCTGACGTATTTGAAGAGGTGCCATTTCAAAACACCTCATTTTGTATCTAAGCATCCATCTATTAAGTCTTAACTCACAACCATCGTAACGATCGCTGAACATCAAAACCCTCTTTAAAAACCAGCCCTCGCCTCATCGTAGATTCTTCCACAAATCGGGCAGCCGAAATTTGAGTCATGATGTACTTTCATTTCCGCCATACACCCACCACAATAGATTGCAGCCTCCGGTACATCCAGATAAAGCGCGTCTCCACCCGGCAAACTTTCCATTAACGGTTTTCCCATTTCCATAATTCCACCCCCGTGACAAAAATGTCTCGCGGAGATGTTCCAACCAAGCAGCTTCATACGAATATGGCCACGCTTGTTTTCCCATCCCCCAATGTAAACGAGACACAATAAGATATATAGCAAAAATTTATATAATACCGCGCCATATACCATATATGGCATATATATGCCAGGGAAGGTATATTCGAATGTATAGAGTAATTAAATTTTATATAAATCAAGGATAATTATATGGAATCCAGAAAGGTAATCGGGTTTGGGAAGAATTCTCTAGCCATCACGCTACCCAAGAGCTGGTCAAGCAAACAAAAAATCCAAAAGGGGGATACCGTCGACGTTGACCAGAACGATAATACGCTGATTATCGCGCCCCTGCACACCTCCGCTCCAAAAGAGGTAAAGTCCATCACCATAGACGCCGATAAGAAAACACACGAGATGACTAAGGCCCTCATTTTTACCGCCTACCTCCAAAATTACTCCGCCATCAGAATTGTAAGCAAAAGCATCATCACCGACGCAAGAGCGATCATCAATGAATTACTCAGTCTTTCCGGAATGGAAATTCTAGAACAAACTGCATACAAGATTATCGCAAAAGACCTCATGGATATCAACGAGGTCTCCATTAAAACCATTGTCAGAAGAGTCGACATCATTACGCGCTCCATGATCGAAGATACTCTCACCTGCCTCGCTCTCGAGGGGAAAAATAAGGAGCCAGAGCAAAGAGAGCTCGTCACCAACATCGACAATCGCGATGAGGACGTCAATAGACTTCACTTTCTCGCATACAGGGTGGTACGCGGAGCAATGGAGAATCCAGCCTATCAAAGCAAAATCGGCATGACTCCAGTAGAATTACAAGACCATCGCAGCCTCACCATCCGCATCGAACGCATCGCCGACCAAGCCAAGAGCATAGCAAAGGATCTCCTAAACATCATGCTTGTCGGCAAACCCAAAAGAATACTCTGCGAATTATTCCAAGTCATCCAACAACGCTACCTCGATGCGATGAAGGCCTACTACGCCACCAACAAAGCCATCGCACTTGATATTGAGGTAAGTACCAGAAAGCTACTTCAGGAACTCGACAATGGATTCGAATCCTACATTAATCAATACCTCAAGGGAGAAAAAGATAAGATTAAACCCCGGTCCTTTATCGTAGAAAGCAGAATCGTAGACTCCATGAAGATCATGACTCGTGAAACAAGAAACGTTGCAAGAATCATTCTCGGTACTAATACTGACCAAAACCCCGCGAATAATGTATAACATTCTCTTGTAAACGATTAAATTCCAATAGCTTTATATATCATTACACATTTCTACATGATAATGTCAAAAAGTGAAACGCTACTCAAAAGAAAGTACACCGAGATCCTAGCAGTCTTTATTGCTGAACCAAAACCCTATTACGTCAACGAACTCCTAGAGAAAACATCGCTCTCACCTAAAATACTCTGCGATGCACTCAAAGATCTTGAAAGCATGGGTCTCTTAACATCAGAAAAGCGAGCGAACGCCCTCTATTACACCTTACAAGCACAACATCCGCTATTACCCTCACTCAAAAAACTAGTAGTCCCGCTCTCCTATAAAGCAGCCGGCGTAGATATCGATGCAGCCAATATAGCCGTACAACAGATGAAAAAGTACGTCAAGGAAACCTTTAACGATAACGTACTTTCAAACGTAGGCAGCTTCGGAGGACTTTACAGTATTGATCGCGACAATGCATTAGTAGCAAGCACCGATGGTGTAGGCACAAAATTAAAAGTAGCCTTCGCAACCAACAAACACAACACCATCGGCCAAGACCTCGTAAATCACTGTGTTAATGATATCTTAGTCATGGGTGCAAAACCACTCTTCTTCCTAGACTACATTGGAACAGGAAAATTAAAACCCAACACCATCACCGAGATCGTGAAAGGTCTAGCAAAGGCATGCAAAGAAAATGGTGCAGCATTAATCGGAGGAGAAACCGCCGAAATGCCCGGCGTCTATAAAGACGGCGAATACGATCTAGCATCCTGTATCGTGGGCAAGGTAAAGAAAAAGAACATCATCACCGGTCAAGCAATCAAACAAGAAAACCTCGTCCTTGGTCTCCCGAGCAACGGCCTCCACACGAATGGCTATTCGCTCGCACTCAAAGTGCTTCTAGATCATGCAGGACTTAAACTCAACCAAAAACCAAAGCACCTCACCTGCACGTTAGGAGAAGAATTACTAAAAGTCCATAGAAGCTATCTTAAAACCATTACCCAACTCCAAAAAGCAATCCAAATAAAAGGAATGGCCCATATTACGGGAGGAGGTTTAATCGAAAACATCCCGAGAATCCTACCCAGCAACACCTCAGTTGAAATCAACAAGAACACCTGGACCACACCAGGAATCTTCCAATTAATCCAAGAACTCGGCAACATTCCAGAACAAGAGATGTTCCGCGTCTTCAATATGGGTATCGGCTTCATAATCATCATTAACAAGAAAGACCTCAAAAAAGCAAAATCCATTCTCAAGAATGCAATAGTAATCGGCAAAGTCGAGAACGGAGAGAAAAAGGTAAATTTGGTCTAAGCTCACATACCTTTATATATCTCCATCTCATTAAAACACACATGTCATTAAAAGAAACCGTTCTTAATCAGTGTGAGCGTGCTAAAGAAGCTGCTTTACAAATCGCAGCAGTAAATACCGACGTAAAAAACATCGTTCTAGACGAATTAGCAGATGATCTGAAGAAGAACAGCAAACAAATCATAGCCGCAAATAAAAAGGACCTAAGCGCAAACAAAAAACTACCTGCAGCAATGCTCAAACGATTAGAAATCAACGACGCAAAGATAAAAGAAATGTGCGACATGGTGAGAAGTGTTGCAAAACAAGAAGATCCCACCGGAAAAACCATCTCCGAGATGGAATTAGATGAAGAACTCACCTTACAAAAAATAACCGTGCCCATCGGAGTCATCGGCTGCATCTTCGAATCGAGACCAGAAGTCGTAGTGCAAATAGCAGCATTAGCAATAAAATCCGGGAATGCAGTCTTACTCAAAGGAGGAAAAGAAGCACTCAATTCAAATCTAGCACTAGTAGAAGTCATCCGAACCTCCATCGAAGACAACCAAGGCATGCCTGCCGACACCGTACAATTACTAGAAACACGTGAGGAAGTAAAGCAAGTCCTCAAAATGGACGACTTCATCGATCTCCTAATACCCAGAGGATCCAACGAATTAGTAAAATACATCCAGAGCAATACCAAGATTCCAGTATTAGGCCATGCCGATGGCATCTGCCACGTCTATGTAGACAAGCACGCCGACATCAATAAAGCAATGAAGATCGCCGTAGATTCGAAAACCCAGTACGCAGCTGTCTGTAATGCAATGGAAAACCTAGTGGTCCATAAAGATGCAGCTCAAGAATTTATCCCAAAAATCACTAACACCTTTCTGAAAATGGGCGTCGAAGTTCGCGCAGATAGCAAATCATTCAACATCATCAAGAAGAATAAGACCATTCCACTACGAGAAATCCACAAAGCAACAGAAAAAGACTGGAAAACCGAGTACAACGAAGAAATCATCTCAATCAAAGTAGTAGATACCATCAACGAAGCCGTAGACTTCATCAACAAGCATGGATCCCATCACACCGACGCCATCGTAACCGAAGAAAAAGCAGAAGCTCAAATGTTCATCAATTTCGTTGACTCATCCTCAGTAGTCCACAATGCATCTACAAGATTCGCAGACGGCTTCAGATACGGCCTAGGCGCCGAAGTCGGTATCTCCACAAATAAAGTCCATGCGCGCGGTCCCGTTGGCTTAGAAGGCCTAGTAATAACAAAATTCATTCTCCGCGGCATCGACCACATCGTAGACGACTACGCCAAAGGCAAAAAGAAATTTACACATAAGAAGAAATAAAAAAAGTATAAGATTTAAAAAAGCACTCTGATTCTTGAAGGTATGGCTTATTCACACACATATTACTCAGCTGCTCCACACATCACCGAACCTGAAGCAAAAAGTAAAATAAAAGCGCTTAGTGATCATCTTACCGTCAAATCAGCAACAGCGCTACGGAAAGGGGATCTTGGTAACTTTGGAGATCTCACACCTCAACAAAGCGAAGAACTGATGAAGCTATTGCAACAACATCCAGACGATGCAGACTTTAACGCCATACGTCGCAAAGCAGTTGAAGATTACGACACGAAATTGGTGAATTCCAAACTCTCCGAGATGGTAATGGGCACCGCAAGCACCGATAACGGAGAGACGCATCCCTATTTACTAAGAGTGGATAGAGAAGGACCAGATCATGTTGACCTCTATCTCGCCCTACTAGCAAAAAGCGAGGAAACAGATTTCAGTGCCCAAGGAATACACCCTCTCGATAAGGGAACATTCAAGGTAGCTCCAATAGAAGGAAGAGGAGAAAAAACAATGAGAAACCGCATCCTACCTGTAGTCTACCACGAAAACGGCTTTAGCGACGTTGTCGGCGACGGATGGTTCTTTGCAGATGAAAAGAGACACCTCCGCCACGTTAAAGAGTTCTTAGTCGATTGAATAAAAATAAAACTACTGATACCCTCCAACATGATTCATTCTCCCTTCAACAAAAGCTCTCACTCTAGATAACGCCTCAATCCGATCACTCAAACTCTTTGCAGGAACCTCCCCCTCAATACTTAACGAAACAGGATCTCCAAACGGCGTTACAATATCTCTAACATGGTACAAAACCTGATCCAGATCGACACGATTATCTCCGTCATCAAGATCAACCTCTCTCGCCTGCCAGGAACCTTCAGAAACATCCCCTTCTAAAGCAGCCTGACCCTTAAGATGAACCGAAACAATCTTGTTCGTCGCCTTAAGATATCCCAACATCACAAGATAATCCGCCGGGTTACCTCAGATTGCCTCATTGGCAGTATCAAATTGGTATAACAAACTCTCGTCATCAATATCTGTAGTATGCGTCATCGCCCTAAGGGTATCAGGCCCAGTTTCAATACCAATATACATACCCTCATCACGAGAAGTATCAGCAAAGGAGTTAAGGGCTTCCCTAATCATTTCATAATTATCTTTTTCGTGTTGAGAAGCTTCCTGACCATCACTTGAACCATACTCATCAAGAAAGTGACCTGCATGCGCACTAAAAACACGGCCCTGTCCAACTCTGCCCCCAATTTCAATAATTTCATTTGCAGCCATAACTTTATTTTCAAATAGCCACGATTCAGGAGCATCTTCACCTGTAACGGGATGAGTTTTCACATCAATGAAACCTGTACCTTCCCTAGCATACCTTCTAGCATCATCGAAACCCTTTTCATTAGAATCAAAAATCCACGGTCCGGGACTCCCACTCCCAAAACCAACAATGTAGACGCCATGCGCTCGAGAAGCATCTTCAATCTCCTCCGCAAAAGAATCTAAATCAGCTCCCTCGAGGTCACCTGGAGAAATATTCAACTGCACAGCACTAAAACCCATATCTTTAGCATATTTAATCTGATCTACTGGACTCGTTGCCACAATAGGATTCTCACTAGAACCATCACCATCCTTAATACCTGCTCCATAGACTGCTAATCGTGCTACCTCTGGTCTACTATTCATAACAACCGCCTCCATGCGCTTAGAAAAAAATGCATAAGAACAACGAATAAACCACATATTTAAGCCTTTCTTCGAAAATTTGTCCTCAACTCGCGACAAAAAGAAGTTCGAGCACCACTACTTTTAAAAACACTAAACTAACATCCAACCCATGCCGAAACGAATAGTCATCAAGATAGGAACAAATGTACTGACAGAGAAATTAATAGGATTAAACACAACCATCATCAAACAACTCACCAAACAAATTGCAGAACTTCATAAGAACAAACACGAAATCATCATCATCACCTCTGGAGCTATTGGAGCAGGCGCATTAGAATTAAAGACAAAGAAGACTAGAGAATTAAAAACACAACAAGCATTAGCAGCTATAGGACAAAGCATGGTCATGCGCCACTATCACGACGCATTCTCTCAACACAACATCAACGTAGCCCAGATTCTAGTAACGTATGAAGATTTCTCAGACCGTAATAAGTACCTAAACCTAAGAAACACCATAAACAAACTCTTAGAATTAAACGTCATCCCCATCATCAACGAGAACGATCCCATCTCAACCAAAGAGATTGGAACCAATTTTGGAGATAATGACAAAATGTCTGCTTTAGTAGCGTCAAAAGTAAATGCCGACACCCTCTTAATGTTATCAGATATCGATGGATTATACGATAAGAATCCAAAAACAAACAAAGATGCAAAACTCATCAGAAACGTTACCAAAATAACAAAAGAAATTGAAAAAGCAGCTGGAAAATCAGGATCTGCATTCGCTATTGGCGGCATGCTCACCAAAATTAAAGCTGCAAAGATAGCAATGCAATCAGGATTTGAAATGGTCATAGCGAATGGAACAAAAAAGGAGGCCATCAAGAACGCATTAACAGGGCAAGCAGGAACACACTTCACTCCTGCAGCAAAACTCTCAGCGAAACAACGTTTCATCAAATTCGCAAAAGAACGAGGAAAGATAAAAATAAACGAATGCGCCCATGACATCCTAAAAGAGGGAAAAGTAAGCCTCCTAGCCATCGGAATAGACAGCGTTGAAGGCAACTTCAAGAAAAACGATATCGTTAAAATAAATAACATCGCGAAAGGTGTTGTAGACTATAATGCAGATGAAGTGAAAGCGTTGAAAGGAAAAAGAAACAAAGTCATCATAAAAAGCGAGAATATAGTTTTAGTATAAATCTTCAAGAATTAACTTCTCCTACACCGAGGATTGCCTAAAAAAGAATGACCACAAACCCTATTCTCCGGACATATAGTAGATATACCAGCACGCCTACCTCTTCCCCGACAACATCTCTCCCCAGGCATCAAAAAGCTAGTTCCACATCTCTGTCGACAATGTGGTGCTCCATCAACACTGTTTGTACACCTCTGATATAGAGTATTACAACACAATCCACTCCCAGATCCTCTTCCACTGCACAAAGTTTCTCCCACTCCACATGGACGAGTAGAAGGGAACAAAGTGACTATTTACTTCGAATACGACAGGAATCAGTTTGATTACAACGAAATTATGATACTTTCAGAATCAGTAGCAGAGACTTCCGTAGAGATAGTTCCAGGTTCGTTCAAAGCATACATCGATGACGATGAAATAACTGACACGGTCCTTAAGTCTGGGAGTAACATCTTCGCCGTCTATGCAGTTAATCCTCCACAAACAATCGAAGACTTGGTTATTGGGAATGGTCTTCCTAGCAAGATAACCTATGAGCTCTCTGATTCACCATCCTCAGGAGATCAAATCAAGGGAAAGGTAAGTTTTTTCCAAAAAGGAGGAGAATTTGTTATTGATTCCAACCCATACCGAGATCCTGCCTGTACAGACCCAGATTCCTGCGATATGCCCTTAGTTTGTAACTTTGACCAGGTCTGTAATGAAATAGAAAATCAAGAGGCATTATGCACAGATTGTGAGGATGAAGATGCCTGCGACCTATCGAATATTGACTGCACCAACCCAGCATGCGCACTTGAGCTGGAGTGTGAATCAAACCTGGCTCCAGAACTCACCCAGTTCGACACAGATTCAGACGGCAAGTTTGATCTTCCAGAAGTTATGGGTGTCCTTTCTAAATTAAAATCCGGCGAGATAACTGATGTCCAGGAGGTAATGGAAGTTATCAGACTGTTCATGAGTTAGAGTTCATATATGCTTTTATCGAGGAGCTGAAACCCTCAAATTCTTAATTCTTAAGCCTTAAAACACCAAAATTTAATGCAAACTTTTATATAGTTTCAGGCGCTTAAGAACACACAGAGAACGTCAATTTTCTAACAAAAAATGGAAGAATCTAGTCCAACCGATGAGGGGAAAAGTGCTGAAAAACAGCCTGAAAACAAGGGTAGCTACGCTGCTAAAGACATCCAGGTCATGGAAGGACTGCAAGCAGTCAGAAAGCGTCCAGCCATGTATATTGGCGATACTGGACTGCATGGACTACACCATATCGTTTACGAAGTCGTAGATAATTCCATCGATGAAGCAATGGCAGGACACTGTTCTAAAATTTCTGTAATCATTCACGAAGACAATAGCGTTACCGTAGAAGATGACGGACGTGGCATCCCAGTCGATATGCATCCTAAATTAAACAAACCTGCTGTAGAAGTAGTTATGACAACCTTACACGCAGGAGGAAAGTTCGAAAAGAAAGCATATCAGGTTTCTGGCGGATTACACGGAGTGGGAGTTTCCTGTACAAATGCACTTTCAAAAAAACTCACAGTAAAAGTACATCGAGACGGCGCAATCTACGAACAAAGTTACGCTAAGGGAATTCCCACAACCGAAGTAACCAAAGGAGAAACAACAGAAAAGACAGGAACCAAGGTAACCTTTACACCAGACGACAAAATCTTCCAAGAAACCGTATTCCATTATGATATCCTAGCAAATAGATTGCGAGAATTAGCATTCCTCAACAAAGGAATCTCCATAACATTATTTGATGGCAGATCCGGACAACAAGAAACCTTCAAATTCGAAGGCGGAATCAAAAGCTTCGTAGAGCATCTTAACGAAAAGAAGAAACAGCTCCATAAAGTCATCTATTACGATAAAGAAAAGAATGGAACTCAGGTAGAGATCGCATTACAATACAACGAAACCTACCAGGAACACGTCTTCGCTTTCGCAAATAACATCAACACCCCAGAAGGCGGAACACACCTTTCAGGATTTAAAACTGCATTAACCAGAACCATTAATTCCTACATCGACAAAAATAAAACCTCCTCAATCAAAGCTACGAGTGAAGATCTTAAAGAAGGCCTAACCGCCGTTATCTCAGTTAAACTACAAGAACCCCAGTTTGAGGGCCAAACAAAAGCAAAACTAGGAAATTCCGAAGTAAAAGGTATTGTCGAATCCGTTACCAACACCGAGCTAGGACACTTTTTAGAAGAAAATCCATCTGTTGCAAAATTAATCATAGGAAAAGCAATCAATGCAGCTGAGGCAAGAGAAGCAGCCAGAAAAGCTAAAGAATTAACCAGAAGAAAAGGCGCCCTAAGTTCAGGATCACTTCCTGGAAAGCTTTCAGATTGTAGTAATAAAGATCCCGCAAAGTGTGAATTATACTTAGTAGAGGGAGATTCCGCAGGTGGCTCAGCAAAACAAGGGCGCAATCGAGAGTACCAGGCAATCTTGCCACTAAGAGGTAAAATCCTCAACGTAGAAAAAGCACGTATGGACAAAATCTTTCAAAATAACGAAATCACCACCATGATCACCGCTCTAGGTGTAGGCATCGGAGACGAATTCAATCTAGAAAAAGCACGCTATCACAAATTAATCATCATGACCGACGCAGATGTCGATGGAGCACACATCAGAACCTTACTCTTAACCTTTTTCTACAGACACATGCTCCCGTTAGTTGAAGCAGGCTATGTCTACATCGCCCAACCCCCATTATACAAATTAAAGAAAGGAAAAGTAGAAGTCTACGCCTACAAAGACGAAGAGATGAAAGCAAAGATGAAAGAACTCGGAACAGAAAACGTCTCCCTACAGCGCTACAAAGGCCTAGGAGAGATGAATCCGACGCAATTATGGGACACCACCATGGATCCCGAAACAAGAACATTATTACAAGTAACCATCGAAGACGCAATCAAAGCCGATGAAATGTTTACCACCTTAATGGGCGAGGAAGTTGAACCAAGAAGAAAGTTCATCGAAGACCACGCGTCAGAAGTCGTTAATTTGGATGTGTAACACTAACATTTATAAACACCCTAGAATTTCTCAAGAGTAAGTATGGCTGAATCAAAATCAAGAGTAAAGAGGAAATCCTGGATCCAGATTATGGCTCCAAAAGCCTTTAATGGCGGACTTATTGGAGAAATTCCTCTTGAAGATCCACAAACCCTAGTAGGAAAGAAAGTATCCTGTTCTGGCATGACTCTATTAAACGACATGCGAAAGCAAAATATGGATATCACCTTCACCGTTGACAAAGTAGCCGAAAACAAGGCAACAACCCAATTACATGGATACAAAATTCTAGCAAATCAGATTAGACGCTTCGTAAGACGAGGAAAAGAGCGCATCTCACTATCTATCCTTTGCAAAACAAAAGATGGCAAAGTAGTCAGAATCAAGCCCATTGTAGTTCCAATCACCAAAGTACGAGGAACCACCGGAGCAGCCATTCTAAAACACACAGAAGGCATCGTATCCGAAATGGTAGCCAACAAAACCCTTGAACAGCTTGTACAAGGAATCATCAACACCAGCTTCCAAAAAGACATCAAAAAAGGACTACACAAAATTTACCCCATCAAAATCTGCGAAGTAGGAGCAGTTCACCTTGAAGAAGAAAGAAAAACCAAGGGAAAGAAACTAGCTAAAGCAAGAAAAGCAGAACCTAAGAAAGAAGAAGTAAAAGAAGACATCAAAGAAGATGTACCTGTCCCAGAAGCCCACCCTGACGATTCAGAAAGCTTTGGCGAAGAAGCAGCAGAAGAGTAAATTCTAAACAACCGCTACACTATGTTCTCATATCTAGTTAGAATGAAAGTTATTTAAAGAAAACCCAATTTCGAAAACCTATAGCCCCATAGTGTAGCGGCCAATCATCTTCGGTTCTGGGCCGAAGGACCTCGGTTCAAATATCGAACTGCATGTTAATTATTGCAGCCGATTTGAAAGTCCGGGTGGGGCTATTTTTTTCTCATTTTACATACAGTTATATAGAAAGCACACGTCTCAAACGTTATGCCAGGATATGAAGATCACAAAGCGAAACAATCACGAGGTAGACGCAGCTATAGCGGTAAACCCCGTAGAGGTAATTCTGATAGAGATTTTAAAAGAGAGTCACGCTACGGTGAAGGTAAAAGGGATCTCCAAATGACCGACGTTACCTGTGCAGCTTGTGGTAAGGACACTAAAGTACCCTTCAAACCAACGTCCAGAAAACCCGTCTTCTGTAGAGACTGTTTCAAGAACGACGATCGCTCAGCTGCACCCAGAGCACCCGTATCCAGTGCTCCCTCAAATCACGATCTAGATACCATTAACAAAAAGCTCAACAAAATCATGGAAGCTTTAGATATAGAATAATTCTATCTATAAAAAGAAAATTCAGTAAGTATGAAATCTAGATCTACATCTAGTACGGGTACACATCTGTTTATTCTTCATGTTATTTTTCTTCACTTTTATTTCTCCTTAAATGATTCAGCTCGGTCGTTGACGTCAAAAAAGACAAACTCGTCAAATGCCGATTTTATTTTTTTACTTTCGTATTGTATGTTCATAGCGCTCACCTCGTGTTAGTTTTGTATATGAGAATGGATAATGCGGTGCTTTTCAGCAATGCATAGTCTTACATCTAGTAGAAAGGGTCTTAATCTTAATAATAATGTCACTCATAAACACATTGAAACTAAACTCATATTTATAGGTTACGGAGAATTTGAGTCGAAAAAGAATAAATCTACTTACTTATACCTCATAACTTAGAAATTTGATAGTGTATCGCCAGCAAGCCTATTACGATCTAAATCCGGACTCTTGTAGAATAGTTCTTCCCTTTCAAGTCTCTTCGGATTGAGTTCGTTTTCCACTCCGTACTTTTGACGGAAATAATTTCTAAAAGCACGCCTTAGGAAGACTCCTCTCCCACCTTCTGCCTCAAAAAGATCATCAACTGAATCCCAACCCTCAAAGCTTATATAAACCTTTCGGTCATTGTCCCCAGATAGTAGTGATTAATAGACTACAACCTTTTAACCAACAAATAAACAAAAATCAAGAAGCCAACAACAATCATAATATTAACCGAGACCATCATAAAAAAGAACACCTTGAACATGCGTTCACGTTTCACAGGATCTTTCTGCCAACGGTGCCAGATGGGAATCGGTTTTACCATTATTGAGCTTCAATACGTCTTTTAACGACCTTCAATCGAGCAAAATTCTCTCGCTCCATCTCCTCTAATCGAACCTTAATGTAGATAATATCGTTATTAATCCGAGGAATCAAAATTCTCTCCAAAGCATTCACTTTCCTTTTCGTCTTCTTAATTTCAGCAGCCAATTTACGAACCGTAGCCTCAGCACTAGCCAAGGTAATAATAATCGCAAGAGCCTCCTTAAAATTAGTAACTGCCTCATCCAATTCCAAAGAAGGTGATAATTTACTGTACCCAGCCTCCGAACTCTTCTCTTCAGCCGTGAACGCAGGCACCTCAACACCCATGATATTACTAGTAGAGGATTCAATCGAATACGCAGCGCTCGAAGCTAATGCAGCCCGCTCAATCTCAGCTGCCCCAGACAAAGCCTGAGCCAAGATAAGAGATTTGTATGCACTCGCAAGCTTACCTTCCATCTCCGTTCTAATCGCCTTTAACTTATCAATAAAAGAAAAGAACTCCGAAATAAGAGCATCTCGCTTTTCCTTCAGCAATTTGTGACCTTTCTGAGCTAGCTTAGCCTTCTTCTTAAGCCGCAGCATCTCCATTCGAGTTGCCGCCTGCAGTTTAGATGCCATTATTCAACTTCACCATCTGCCTGGATTCGAAGACGCTCACTCATTTTCATTCACCCTTACCCAAGTTCTCATCAATATGTTCCTGTTTAAGCTTCTTCAACTCAGCTTTAGGAATCAATTTGAAGATATCCCATCCAATAGCAATGGATGCATCAATATCCCGGTTATCGTCCTTAGATTGCGTCACAAAGTTACTCTCAAACGCCTCAGCGCCCTTCAAGAACGTCTTATCTCTATCCGATAGAGCTTCCTCACCAACAACCGCAACCAAGTCTCGCAGGTCATTACCTTCTGCATACACCGTATACAGCTGATTCGAAACACCGGAGTGATCATCTCGAGTTTTACCTTCACCAATCCCCTCGTTCATTAAACGACTAAGAGATGGCAACGGATTAATCGGAGGATAGATACCCTTCGTATGCAATTCCTTAGACAACACAATCTGACCCTCAGTAATATATCCCGTCAAGTCTGGAATCGGATGTGAAATATCACCTTGCGGCATCGTCAAGATCGGAATCTGAGTTACAGAACCCTTCTTGCCCTTGATCTTACCAGCACGCTCGTAATTCATAGCCAGGTCCGTATACATGTATCCCGGATAACCACGACGACCAGGAATCTCGTTTCGAGCCGCTGCAATTTCTCGCAACGATTCACAATAATTGGTCATATCAGTCAATATTACCAGAATATGCATATCGTGCTCAAATGCAAGATATTCAGCTGCAGACAAAGCAATACGAGGTGTAATAATACGCTCAATTGCTGGATCGTCTGCCAGATTCATGAAAGCAACCATGTTTTCAATGGCACCAGTCCGCTCGAAATCCTTCATAAAGAACTGACTTTCCTCAAACGTGATACCCATAGCTGCAAACACAACTGCGAAGTTACCACCATCACCCTTAACCTTAGCCTGACGCGCAATCTGAGCAGCAAGCTCGTTATGCGGCAATCCTGCTTCCGAAAAGATAGGCAATTTCTGACCACGAACCAAAGTATTCATCACATCAATCGTGCTTACACCAGTCTGAATGAACTCATCCGGAAATTCTCGCGCCGTAGGATTAATAGGCAATCCATTCACGTCCACTCGCTTCTCCGGAATAATAGCCGGTCCACCGTCGATAGGCTTACCTACTCCATTGAAAATACGACCAATAATGTCCTTAGATAACCCAATCTTCATCGTCTCTCCTGTGAAACGAACAGAAATATCCTTCGTTGCAAGATCTCGAGTTCCCTCGAACACCTGCACAACCGCTAAGTCATCTCGAGCCTCCAAAACCTGACCAGTCCTTTTATCACCATTCGCAAGCTTAATCTCAACAAGTTCCCCAAAGGCAACATCCTTAACATCTTCTACAATCAAAAGAGGTCCTGCAATCTCCTGAATACTAGTATACTCTACTCCTTTACTCATTGTGCATCACCTCCGATTTTTGAAAACTGTGAGCTCATTTCGGCTTTCATCTCCTTGTAATGATCCCCAAACGTAGCATTCTTAGCTTCCTTCATTCGAGCAATCTTCTGCTTAACCTCAATCTTAGCAATCGCTTCAGTCTTACCACCTTTCTCCAATGCTGCCTGAGCCATTTCATTAAACTCAAGAATAATCTTCAGCATCAGATACTGCTTCTCAATCGGACAGTACGCATCCTCATCGTGGAACGCATTCTGCTGCAAGAAATCCTCTCGCAACATCTTCGTAACTTCCAAAATGATTCTCTCATTGTCTGGCAACGCATCCGGTCCAACCAACTGCACAATCTCCTGCAATTGTTCCTCTTTCTGCAACAATTCCATAGCAGTATCACGCATCTGTCTCCAATCACTACCAGAATGCTCATTAAACCACGCCGTTAACGTCTCTAAATACAACGAATACGAGGTCAACCAGTTAATAGCTGGAAAGTGTCTTCGTGATGCAAGTGACTTATCCAAGGCCCAGAACGTCTTGTTAACACGCAACGTATTCTGTGTCACCGGTTCCGAAAAGTCTCCACCAGGGGGACTAATAGCCCCAATAATAGTTACCGAACCAGATCCACCACCTAGCGGCTTAACTCTACCAGCTCGCTCGTAAAACTGACTTAATCGAGTCGACAAGTAAGCTGGATATCCTTCCTCACCTGGCATCTCCTCCAACCTAGAGGAAATCTCACGCATAGCTTCTGCCCATCGACTAGTACTATCTGCCATCAGCGCAACATCATATCCCATATCTCTGAAATATTCAGCTATCGTAATACCGGTGTATACCGAAGCCTCTCTTGCAGCAACCGGCATGTTCGACGTGTTAGCAATAATAACTGTTCGTTCTAACAACGGCTTTCCAGATCGCGGATCAACCAATTCAGGGAATGTTTTCAGAACATCAGTCATCTCATTACCTCGTTCACCACATCCAATGTAAACAATAATATCTGCATCACTCCATTTTGCAAGTGATTGCTGAGTAACCGTTTTTCCAGTACCAAATGCACCCGGCGTAGCTGCAGTTCCCCCTTTAGCAACCGGATTAAACGTATCCAAGATACGTAGTCCAGAAATCAAAGGAATCGTAGGCTCCTCTTTCGAAGCTACAGGTCTTGCATTTCTTACAGGCCATTTCTGAGATAGTTGAACCTCAACATCCCCATCCGCAGTCTTAATAGTAGCGATACTAGAAGTCACCGTATGTTCACCAGATTTAGCAATACGCTTAATCTCACCCGAAACACGCGGCGGGATCATAATCTTATGCACAACCGCAGACGTTTCAGCAACCTCACCAATAATCTGTCCTGGAGTTACCTTGTCACCCTTTTTAGCTGTAGCAACAAACTTCCATTTCTTCTTATGGTCAATTGCATCAGCGTCAATCCCTCGGGCCATAAACGCACCCGATTTCTTCTGAATCTGCTTCAACGGTCGCATAATACCGTCATAGATATTACCCATAATGCCTGGTCCTAGCTCAACCGACAACGATTGCCCCTGCGACACAACCTTCTCGCCCGGCTCCATGCCCGAAGTTTCCTCGTAGACCTGGATCGTAGCCTTATCCTTAAACAGCTCAATAACTTCGCCGATAAGACCCTCCTTTCCGACACGTACAACCTCGTACATCTTTACCCCTGCCATGTCTTTTGCAACAACAACAGGTCCTGATATTTTAATGATTATTCCTTCTACCATTGTATTTCCCTCCTAGTTCTCCTTGAGTTTTACACCAATTGCCTCTTCGTACAATCTAGCTATTTCTAATAATGCATTTCCAGTACTTCCGTCCTTATCCGGAACGTCCACCAGTACCGGCGTAATCGTAACATCTAATTTCCTAATTTCCACAGCCACCTTTTCCGTAACCAAAAGAATAGCCACATCATCCAACTGTTTCAAGTCCTCTTTCAACGTCTCTGGATTGTAGAGAGCGCTTCTCGTAACGCCAGCTACCCGAAAACCCATCAGCGTATCCTGATCTGCTAATATCCCTATCTCCATTATATCACCACATACGATCTGATGGCATCCGCATCAAACCCCTCCGACTTTAATTTAACAAGTGTGTTCACATTCCTAATCTCAATTTCCTTTTGAATAAGATAGCGAAGCAACATCCCCGCTTTAAGAGTATACTTAACCCCAATCACCTCGGCCTGCTTCCTTAAATATTCAAAGAACGCCTGCTCAAGTTTCGACATCGAAAAACCATTCATGCCTTCGCCATACACACTTGAAGCAAAGACCGATTCTAGTTGAGTAGCATCCGTTGCACCTGCTAACGCCTCGGCATCCAACACACCACCCTCAACATACTCAACCTGCCCCTTTGAACGTAAAGCCAAACGAACATTAAACAAATCAATGAGAACCGTAACATAGGTAGTGAAAGCTGCCTTCACATCGCCATCCTTTACCGAAAGAATAGCATCCTGTAACTGTTCAAGATAATAGCGATCTAATGAAGTATTAATTTCAGCCATCTTCTCAAGATCAAGACTCTGTAATAATGAACCATAACTACTTCCCTCTAATGCAACCTGAAAGCCCTGCATATCCTTTATGCCCTCTAACTTAACACGAAGCGCATCGCTCTGAATACCAGCAAGCGAAGGCAACTCCTGCTTTTCCTTCAATCTTCCCATAATCTCCTTCAACGTATTAATCTCGCCTCTTTTCTGAAGCGCAACAATAACCTGTTTCACCGCACTCGGACTAATCTCCAACATCCACTTCAAAGATTCACCATAATCCGTCTCCAAAGCCCGTGAAAACGAGAAAAAATCCTTGTGATGTTCAACAATACCAGCATACGAACTATCCTCCAGTCCACCATACACCTCTTCAATCGATCCAGCACTCAGCAAATCATCATAATGCTTCTTCGTTAACAATAAACCAGCACGACTCGCACAGCGCGTGTTAGCATACAGGTAAGGATACATATCTAGGGCATACTTCGTTATTGGAGCAATGACTACTAAGCTAGCTACTGTTACACCAGAAACAACCATAGGTACCGTAACGTCAATCATTTTCCTAGGTGTTTAACAACAACCTCCCTAATCGTGTCCATGCCGCGTTCAATAGATTCAGATAACTGCTCGTCAATCCTCTTACCAGCCTCATTTTCGACGATAATACCACCAGAAATATCCGCCTCCTCAACTGCAATACCATCAACCAATCCGCTGACAAACGAAACATCTTTGCTATTGCAGTGAATCGTAATCTTCCCATCCAAACTACCCTTATGCTCGTTCACAAGCCCTTTCAAAAATTTCTGATACTCCTTGTCAGCATGACTAATTCTCGCGGCACTTTTTACCATGCTCTCAACCACTTTTTCACGCTCAATCAAGTAGTTTCTCTTCACCTGCAACCGAGACTGTGCTAACGTTTTATCGCTAAACAGCTGCACCGCACGCTTACTCTCAAGCGTCCGCTGTTTTTCATACGCCTCTCGCGCAGCAGCATGTTCTTTCTTCATACTAGTAACTTTCTCAGCTACCTCCTTCTCGATCTTCTCAACTTCTTGTTGAGCCTCCCCAAGCATTTCCTTTTTTATATGTTCGCTACCATCCATTCTCATCACCTATATCAATTGTAGTCCGATAAGCAAAAGTATTGCTATCAATAATCCAAATATTGCATATGTCTCGGGAATAACACTTAACACCAAACTCTTTCCCGTAGACTTACTATCTCTCACAACCCCTCCAATCGAAGAAGCAGACACTATACCTTGACCAACAGCACTTACCGCTGCAAGTCCCATCGTTAATCCAATTCCTACTCCGCCCAATCCCTGTACCAAACTAATGCCAGTCTTGAGTGTACCTAACAATCCAACTCCAGTCAATAATAAAACAGCAATAATAATTCCATACAATGCCTGCGTCTCCGGCAACACCGAAAATAAGATAGATTTACCAAAGACACTATCCTTCTCCGCAATCGATCCAACACCAGATGCAGCAGCAATACCCTGTCCAAGTGCTGATAAACCAGCAATTCCAACAGCTAAACCAGCACCAACCGAAACCAAACCAATAGACATCGGAATCTCACTAGTAGCAGCTCCAATCAAACCGCCCGAAGCAATAAGCAAAATAGCAATCAAGAACCCATACAACGCCTGCGTTTCAGGTAACACCGAAAATAAGATCGACTTACCAAATGATTTCTCGTTCGTACTAACCACATCTGCAGCCGTACTAGCAACAATACCCTGTCCAACAGCCGAGAACGCGCTTAATCCAACGCCTAATCCAGCTCCAACAGCAACTAAACCGATACCGACCGTTAAACCACTACTCACCGCACCAAGGATTCCGCCACCCACTAACAATAAGATAGCAATCAAGAATCCATACAATGCCTGCGTCTCAGGAAGTACCGAAAATAAGATAGATTTACCAAAAGATTTAGGATTGCGCGCCGTTGCAGCTAAACCAGCCGAAGCCGCGAAACCCTGTCCAAGTGCAGAAACCGCAGCTAAACCAGCTGCTAAACCAGCTCCAATCGCAACAAGACCTACTGATAAAGTAATGCCCTGTTTAACCGCACCCAACAATCCGCCACCCACTAACAAGAGAATGGCAACTAAAAATCCATACAATGCCTGAGTTTCCGGCAACACACTAAACAAAATTGCCTTACCAAACGACTTCTCATCGCCAGCAACAGCATCAATACCAGACGAAGCAGCAATACCCTGTCCAATCGCAGAGATACCTGCAATCCCCACCGATAAGCTAGCTCCAATAACAATAAGTCCGACCGGCGTCGTAATACCGACTTGCACCGCACCAAATAATCCTCCGCCAATCATGAATAAAACAGCAACTAAAAATCCATACAATGCCTGTGTTTCAGGTAACACCGAAAACAAAATAGATTTACCAAACATCTTTCCATCAGCCGCCGTAGCACTCACACCAGAACTCGCAGCCATACCCTGACCGATAGCCGAGACAGCAGCTAAACCAACAGCAATACCTGCACCAATTCCAATGAGGCCTACACCAGACGTCAAACCGCTAGCAGATGAACCGCCAAGGATTCCACCACCTACTAACAAAAGAATAGCAATCAAGAACCCATACAATGCCTGTGTTTCAGGCAACACCGAAAACAAAATCGACTTACCAAATGCCTTAGGGTTCTTAGCCGTTTCACGTAATCCAGATGAAGCAGCAATACCTTGGCCAAGTGCAGAGATCGCAGCCAAACCTGCAGCTAACCCAGCACCAATAGCAATCAAACCAACAGACATCGAAATGCCTTGTTTAACCGCTCCCAATAAGCCGCCTCCAACTAACAATAAAATAGCGATCAAGAATCCATAAAGAGCCTGCGTCTCAGGAAGAACCGAAAACAGAATAGATTTACCAAAAGATTTCTCATCACGAGAAACAGCTTCAATACCTGACGAAGCCGCGAAACCCTGTCCTAATGCAGAAACCGCAGCTAAACCAGTAGCCAATCCAGCTCCCACAGCAATCAAACCCACATTAACCGATAAACCAACCTTAGCAGCACCTAAAATGCCGCCCCCAACAAGAAGCAAGATAGCAATCAAAAATCCATAAAGAGCCTGCGTCTCAGGAAGAACCGAAAATAAGATCGCCTTACCAAAAGATTTAGGTTTAGCAGTAACCGCACGAATACCAGATGATGCCGCAATACCCTGTCCAATCGCCGAGATACCAGCAACTCCAGCAGCCAATCCAGCACCGATAGCAACAACACCCATTGCCGTCGTTATACCAGAACGAGCCGCACCTAACACACCAGCTCCAACTAACAATAAAATAGCAATCAAGAATCCATAAAGGGCCTGAGTTTCAGGCAACACGGAAAATAAAATAGACTTTCCAAACGCCTTATCATCTTTAGCAACCGATTCGATACCGGCTGAAGCAGCAATACCCTGCCCAATTGCAGAAACAGCTCCTAATCCAACCGCTAAACCCGCACCAATCGCAAATAAAGCAACGCCAAACGTAACCGCACTAGCGCCACCACCAAGAATA